>JBPCQU010000149.1:0-9240 GCA_050997795.1 Solirubrobacteraceae bacterium
CGCACGCGCGGGTTCATGCTCGGCGGGACGGCCGGACGCACCACGCTCAACGGCGAGGGTCTCCAGCATGAGGACGGCCACAGCCACGTCCTCTTCTCCGTCGTCCCCAACTGCCGCGCTTATGACCCCACCTTCGGCTACGAGGTCGCGGTGATCATCCAGGACGGGCTGCGCAGAATGATCGCTGAACAGGAGGACCACTTCTACTACATCACTTTGATGAACGAGAACTACGTCCACCCGGCAATGCCACCCGGCGCCGAAGAGGGAATTCTGCGCGGCATGTACCTGCTCAGCGAAGCGCCCAAGCGCTCGCGCAAGCGGCGCGTCCAGCTGCTCGGCTCCGGAACGATCCTCCGCGAAGTGATGGCCGCCGCTCAGCTGCTCGAGAGCGACTTCGATGTGGTGGCCGATGTCTGGAGCGTGACCTCGTTCACCGAGCTGCGTCGCGACGGGATCGAGGTCGAGCGCTTCAACCTGCTCCACCCCACCGCCAAACCGCGGCGCGCGTTCGTGACCGAGTCACTGGCGGGACGGCACGGCCCGATCATCGCCTCGACCGACTACATCCGCGCGTTCGCCGATCAGATCAGACAGTGGGTGCCAGCTCCGTACCGGACTCTCGGCACCGACGGCTTCGGCCGCAGCGACTCCCGCCGCGCGCTGCGGCGGTTCTTCGAGGTCGACCGCCACTACGTCGCTGTAGCCGCGCTCAAGGAGCTCGCCGACGCCGGGGAGATCGATTCCAAGCTCGTACAGAAGGCGATCGACAAGTATGAGATCGACCCCGAGGCGCCGATGCCGACGACGGTATGAGCCCCGCTGTTCAGAGCGTCGCGGTCCCCGACATCGGCGACTTCGACGAGGTTCCGGTCATTGAGATCCTGGTCTCGACCGGCGATACGGTCGCTCTCGAGGACCCGCTGGTGACGCTCGAGTCGGATAAGGCGACGATGGACGTCCCGGCGCCGGTCGCCGGGGTGGTCAAGGAGGTGAGCGTCGAGGTCGGCGATTGCGTCTCGCAGGGCAGCGCGCTGATGACGATCGAGGCGCAGGGCGAGGTGCCCGCGGACGAAGGCGAAGAGGAGGCCGCCGAGGCGCCGGCACAGGACGGCGCCGATGCCCCCGCGCCGAGCCAGGAGAGGCCCCCGGCCCGAGCCCCTGAGGCTTCGCCAAAAACGCCATCGTCCAATGGCGATGGTCCTATTTATGCCAGCCCGTCGGCGCGGCGGCTGGCCCGCGAGCTCGGCGTCGAGCTGGGCGGCGCTCAGGGCAGCGGGCGCAAGGGCCGGATAACCAAGGACGACGTCCAGAGGCTCGCCGACGGCGGGCCGGCTGGACCGACGGGCCCTGGCCTCGACCTGCCGCCGTGGCCGCAGATCGAGTTTGAGAAGTTCGGCCCCGTCGAGCGCGTGGAGCGCTCGAGGATCCAGCGGATCTCGGCGCCCAACCTGGCCCGCAACTGGGCGATGATCCCGCACGTCACCCACAACGACGAGGCTGACATCACCGAGCTCGAGGCGTGGCGCAAGCGGCTGAACTCCGAGCAGCACGAGGTCAAGTTGACGATGGTCTCCTTTCTCGTGCTCGCGTGCGTCGCGGCGCTGAAGGGGTTTCCCGCCTTCAACTCCTCGCTCGACGGCGACCAGCTCGTGCTCAAGCGCTACTACAACATCGGCTTCGCGGCCGACACGCCCGGCGGGCTGGTGGTGCCGGTGATCAAGGCCGCCGACACCAAAGGGCTGCTGGAGGTGGCCGGCGAGCTAACGGCGCTGTCGGGCCAGGCGCGCGACGGCAAGCTATCGCCCGGCGACATGAGCGGGTCGACGTTCACGATCTCGAGCCTCGGCGGGATCGGCGGCACCAGCTTCACCCCGATCGTCAACGCGCCCGAAGTCGCGATCCTCGGCGCGACCCGGTCGGCGATCAAGCCGATCTGGAGCGGTTCAGAGTTTGCCCCGCGGCTGATGCTGCCCCTGTCGCTGTCCTACGACCACCGCGTGATCGACGGCGCCGCGGCGGCGCGGTTCGTCTCCTACCTGGTCGGCGTTCTGTCGGACCTGCGCCGGGCGCTGTTGTGAGCGAGGTTCGTGTCCCCGACATCGGGGACTTCACCGACGTGCCGGTGATCGAGATCCTGGTGTCGGTCGGGGACACGGTGGCGCCCGAGGACCCGCTGGTCACGCTCGAGTCAGACAAGGCGACGATGGACGTGCCCGCGCCGTCCGCGGGGACGGTCACGCAGCTGCGCGTCTCGATCGGCGACCGGGTGTCAGAGGGCAGCGTCCTGCTGACGCTCGAGGGCCACCGCGCCGACGGCCCCGACGGCCCCGAGGGCGCCGAGACGTCGGGCTCCGGTCAGGGCGAGTCCGGCGAGTCCGGCGAGACCGGCGAGACCGCCGCGACCGTCGTGAGCGAACCGCCGCCGACCGAGCGCTCAGGGGGCGATCACGGCGCCCAGGTAGTGGTGGTAGGTGCCGGCCCGGGGGGCTACACGGCCGCGTTTCGCGCCGCCGACCTGGGGCTCGAGACCGTTTTGATCGAGCGCTACGAGAGGCTCGGCGGCGTGTGCCTGAACGTCGGCTGCATCCCGTCCAAGGCGCTGCTGCACGCCGCGCGGGTGGTGGCCGAGACCGAGGAGATGTCGGCTCACGGGATCACCTTCGGCAAGCCCCGGGTCAACGTGAAGGCGCTGATCGCCTGGAAGACGTCTGTCGTGGACAGGCTGACAAGCGGGCTGGCGGGTCTGGCCAAGCAGCGCAAGGTGGAGGTGGTTCACGGGAGCGCTGCGTTCACCGGCCCTCACTCGCTGTCCGTGGGCGAGCGCGAGATCACGTTTGAGAGCTGCATCATCGCGGCGGGCTCTCAGGCGGCGTCCGTTCCCGGACTCCCCGAGGACCCGCGGATCATCGACTCCACAGCGGCGCTGTCGCCGGCAGCGATCCCCGGGCGGCTGCTGGTGATCGGAGGCGGGATCATCGGCCTGGAGATGGCTTGCGTCTACGACGCGCTGGGGTCAAAGGTGACCGTCGTCGAGCTGCTCGATCAGCTGATGCCCGGCTGCGACCCGGATCTCGTCCGGCCGCTGGCCAAGCGGATCGCCGCTCGCTACGAGGCGATCCACCTCGGCGCCCGGGTGGCCGGCGTGCGCGCCCAGAAGAACGGACTGAAGGTCGAGATCGAAGGTGTCGGTGCGCGGCTCTTCGACCAGGTGCTGGTCGCGGTGGGGCGGGTTCCGAACGGGCACGCTGTGGGCGCGCAGACTGCCGGCGTCGCGGTTGACGAGCGCGGGTTCATCGCCGTCGACCAGCAGATGGGCACCAACATCCCCTGGATCCACGCGATCGGCGACATCGTCGGCGGCCCGATGCTTGCGCACAAGGCTTCGCACGAGGGCAAGGTCGCGGCCGAGGCGATCGCGGGGGCGGCCGGCGCCGAGTTCGACGCGCGTGCGATCCCGTCGGTCGCCTACACCGACCCCGAGGTCGCCTGGATGGGCCTGACCGAGACGGACGCGCGAGCGGCCGGGATCGAGTATGAGAAGGCGGTGTTCCCGTGGGCGGCGTCGGGCCGGGCGCTCGCGCTCGGGCGCGACGACGGGCTGACCAAGCTGCTGGTCGAGCCCGGCTCGCGGCGTGTGCTCGGCGCCGGCATCGTCGGCGTGGGCGCCGGCGAGCTGATCGCCGAAACCGTCCACGCCTTGGAGATGGGCGCCGACGCCGAGGACCTGGCGTTGACCGTGCACCCGCATCCGACGCTGTCTGAGACGGTCGGCTTCGCGGCGGAGATGGCCGAGGGGACGATCACCGACCTGATCGCGCCGTCACGGGCGCGGGCCCGGCGGCCGGGCTGAGCGCCAGCAAGCGGCGGAGGTCGCGCTCGAGCGCCCGGGGCTCATGAAGACCCGCGCGTAGGTGAACCTGACCACGCGAACCCCCGCGATCTGCAGCTTGGCGTCCTTGCGGCGATCGTCCTCGAACGAGCGCCGGGTCCCGTGGAACTTGTAGCCATCGACCTCGGCGACGAGGTTGTGATCAGGCCAGCAGAAGTCGACCACGACGCCGTACACGACGACGTTGACCTGTGGCTCGGGGAGGCCGGCGGCGCGGATCAGCTCGAGGAAGCGGCGCTCGAGCTCAGACTGGGTCCAGGGCACCTCGTCGCTCAGCTCGGTCAGAGCGTGCCGCAGCGCCCGGATTCCGCGCCGGCCGTTGCCTCGCTCGCACTGCGCCTCGAGGAGCGCCACGTCGAGGAGGTTTCGGCGCTGGGCGGCCTCGAGCATTGAGCGAAACCGCTGCGGGCTGAGGATCTCGGCGAGGTCGAGGAGCGTGCGGCCGATGGACGTGACCGGGATCCCGTCGATCGTGGCTCGATCGTCGGGGTAAAGCGAGCGAGCGAAGTGGCAGCGGACGCCGGCGATTGTGTGCCGTGAGCGCGCCGTCGCATCTATTGGACCGGACGGCGCGGCGCGCAGCCCCCAGAGGGCCGCCGCGGCGCGGTGGCTCAGGACCGCGTCCGGCCCGCACGCGAGCACCGCGGCCATCCAGCGGGCGCGGACGGTGATGCGCGTGTGGCCGACGGCGTAGACGCCGCGGTGGATGCGGTGCAGCCGGCCGGCCGCCGCGCGGCTTTGGATCGCGCGGTACGAGTACCCGAGCGCACGCAGCTGGCTGGTAGCCACCACCCCATGTTGCCTCGCGGCCAGCTCAGCGAGAGGTGTGTCATCTAACTTCACCTGAGCGGCAGTAGATTGCATCACCCAGGAGCGTCGCACGGAGCGCGTGACGCGTGGGTGCCAGCGTGTGACTTAACCGTGACGTTTGCGCAACGCGAATGCGAGCAGCGCAAGCGCGGCGACGACCGCCGCCACCGGCGTGCGCGACCGGCGCGCGCGACCGGCCAGACTGTATGGCTCGCCGCCGCCGTAGCGCGGCGCGGGCATCGCGAACTCCTCGGCCGCCAGCACGTCGTGCGGCTCGGGGATGCCAGTCGGATCGTCGGGCAAGGTGACCGGACCGTGGTGCCTCAGGACGGGGTCGGGGGCCGGGACGCCGAACTCCTCGGCCGCCAGCACATCGTGGGCCGAGCCTTCCCGCGTGGGGTTCGTGGGGTCTGACATCGGGGGCTGATCATCCCAGATCGGGCCGGCCCAGGGCTAACAGCCTCCGTGGGCCGCCGGACCGGCTCGAGCCACCCGCCTCCCGGCCGGGGAACAGTGCCCTGATAATCTCAGTGCTACCGACTAAGATCCTCGTTCCGCTCCGGGGCCTTGGGTGATATCCTCTACTTATCTGCCGTAAGCACCTAGCGAAAGTGAAGCCTTGATGAGTCGCCTATTACTGGTCCCTGTTGACGACGTCGTCGTCTTCCCGGGCATGTCGCTCACGCTGGCCATCGAGACCGGCGACGAAGAGCGCGTGTTGCTCGTGCCCCGTCACGAGCAGGAGTTCGCCGCGGTCGGGACCGTGGCCGAGATCTCAGACCGCGTCCGCCTCCCGGGCGGGGGCCGTGCCGTCGCTCTGCAGGGGCTGCACCGCGGTGTTGCCGGCGCCGCCCAGACGCTTCCCGACGGACGACTGTTCGTGGAGGTCGACGAGCGTCCCGATCCCGTCCCTGTCGACGGCAAGACGCGCAACCTCGAGCGCGAGTACCGCGCCCTGGTCGAGGAGATCCTCGAAGCCCGCGGCGACGACGGCCGCATCTCCGCCTTCTTGCGTTCGATCTCCGAGCCCGGCACGCTGGCCGACACGAGCGGCTACAGCCCTGATCTCAACTACGAACAGAGGGTCAAGCTGCTGCAGACGCTCGACGTGACCGAGCGGCTCGAGCTCGCCCTCGGCTACCAGCGCGAGCGGCTGGCCGAGCTGCAGGTGCGCAAGCGGATCCGCGAGGACGTCGAGTCCGGGGCCGAGAAGCAGCAGCGCGAGTACTTCCTGCGCAAGCAGATGGACTCGATCCGCAAGGAGCTCAACGAGGACGACGCCTCGGTGGTCGAGGAGTACCGGACCAAGATCGAAGAGGCCGGGATGCCCGAGCACGCCCACGAGCAGGCCGAGAAGGAGCTCGGACGGCTGGAGCGGATGGGCGAGCAGAGCGCCGAGTCGAGCGTGATCCGCTCCTACCTGGACTGGCTGATCGCGGTGCCGTGGTCAGAGAGCTCCGAGGAGCGCCTGGACCCGGTCAACGCCCGCACGGTCCTGGACGAGGACCACGCCGGCCTGGAGGACGTCAAGGACCGGATCGTCGAGTACATCGCGGTCAAGAAACTGCGCGTCGATCGCGGGATCACCGAGGACAAGCGCTCCGGGGCAATCCTGACGCTGATCGGACCTCCCGGTACCGGCAAGACGTCGATCGGCGAGTCGATCGCCCGAGCGACCGGGCGCGAGTTCGTCCGCATGTCGCTCGGCGGCGTCCGCGACGAAGCGGAGACCCGCGGTCATCGGCGGACCTACATCGGCGCGATGCCGGGCCGCCTGGTGCGCGCCCTGCGCGACGCCGGGACGATGAACCCGGTGATCATGCTCGACGAGGTCGACAAGGTCGGCGCCGACTGGCGCGGGGATCCCTCAGCGGCCCTGCTCGAGGTGCTCGATCCGGCTCAGAACCACTCGTTTCGCGATCACTACCTCGATCTCGAGCTCGATTTGAGTCAGGTGATGTTCATTGCCACGGCCAACGTCGCCGACACGATTCCCGGGCCGCTGCTGGACCGCATGGAGGTGATCCGCTTCGACGGGTACACCACGTCGGAGAAGGTCGCGATCGCCCGCGGTTATCTGTGGCCGCGGCAGCTGGAGCGAAACGGCCTGCGCGACGAGGAGCTCGAGATCTCCGACGAGATGCTGCAGACCGTAACCACCGAGTACACGCGCGAGGCTGGCGTCCGCCAGCTCGAGCGGGATCTCGGCACGCTGCTGCGAAAGACGGCGACCAAGATCGCCTCCGACAGCGTCACCGCGCCGGTGACGATCGACCTCGAGCAGATCCGCGACGCGCTGGGGCGCCAGCGCCACTTCCAGGAGTCGGCGATCCGCACCGCGGTGCCGGGCGTCGCGACCGGATTGGCGGTCACCGGAGCCGGCGGCGACGTGCTGTTCGTCGAGGCGACGGCGATGCCCGGCAAGCCTGGGCTGACCCTGACCGGCCAGCTGGGCGACGTGATGAAGGAGTCGGCGCAGATCGCCCTCTCCTACGTTCGCGGGCACGCCGGCGATCTGGACATCGACCCGGTGCAGTTCGACGAGCGCTCGTTCCACGTCCACGTGCCGGCGGGCGCGATCCCCAAGGACGGCCCCAGCGCCGGGGTGACGATGGTGACCGCGTTGACGTCGCTGCTCAGCGGCCGGCCGGTTCGCCACACCGTCGGGATGACCGGCGAGGTGACGCTACAGGGCCGCGTGCTGCCGATCGGCGGCCTCAAGCAGAAGGTGCTGGCCGCCCACGCGGCCGGGCTCACCGACGTGGTGCTTCCCGAGCGCAACCGCGGCGATCTCGACGACGTCCCCGAGGAGGTTCGTGACGCGATGAGGTTCCACTTCGCGATGACGATCGACGAGGTGCTGGGCGTCGCCCTCGAGCCGGCGGCGCTTGCAGCGGCCGCGTAGCCGACTAGGCAGACTCGCAGGCGCGGGCGTACCGCGCCGGCGAGCTGCCGACGAGAGCGCGGAAGTCGCGGTTGAAATGCGACTGGTCGGCGTAGCCGAGCGCAAGCGCGAGGGCGCCATAGTCGCGGGACTCCCCGGCCGCGATCCGCTCGGTCGCCTCGTGCAGCCGGTAGCGGCGCAGGACCCACTTCGGCCCGACGCCGACGTAACGGCGAAACAGGCGCTGAAGCGAGCGGGTCGACAGCCCGTGCGCCGCCGCCAGCTGATCGACGCGAACGTCAGGGGGCGAGCTCAGCATCGCCGCGACGACGACGGCGACGAGCTCACGGGCGGGATCGGGCGGCGGGCGGCGGTCGCGCAGGAACGACTCGATCGCGGCGATCCGCCCGGCGATGCCCTCGCCCGCCGCGACGGCGGCGACCAGCTGTGACCCCGCCGCCGGGCCGAGCCCTTCCGGGAGCGAAAGCGCACGATCGACCAGCGCCGGCATCGGCACGACCGCGAACGGTTGGAAGGCGCCCGGCCGGAACTTCGTCCCCACCGCCAATCCGCGACCCTCGATCGTGCGGCGGCCGCGCACGCGGGCGATCCCGTAGACGCCGGCGCGATCGCCTTCGAAGACGAGATTCACGCACGGGTGGGGCAGCAGCTCCTGCGTGAACGGCGGGCGACCGCGCAGGTCCCAGTGGATGATCCAGTGGCGCTCGATCGTGTCCGCGAGATCGTCGGCCGGCGGCTCGCGCGTGAGCGAGAAATGGGCGGCGCCAGCGACCGGGTTGAGGATCCCGCCAGTGCTGGCGGTCGGCGTAGCTGCGGTCAGCGACATCGTGTCGCATTCTTTCAAGACGACCGCGGGCCGCTGGGATAGGGTGCCTGGCGATGACCTCGGTCGGGAGATACGCCAAGGTGGCCGCGAAGCCGGGGCAGGGCGACGCGCTCGCCGCAGGGCTGCTCGAGGTGGCGCGCTCCCTGGAGGAGACGCCCGGCTGCGAGCTGTACGTGATCAACCGCTCGGGCTCAGACCCCGACGTCATCTGGGTGACCGAGCTGTGGCGGAGCCAGGAGCAGCTCGACGCCGCCCTGGAGAGCGAGGAGCCACGCGCCCGGATGCCGCGAGTGCTCGAGCTGGTGCAGGAGGACGGCTTTGAACGGATCGACCTGGAGCCGCTCGGCGGTGTGGGCTATCCCCCCACGCGAACCGGATTTGAGATCGTCAGCCTCGAGGAAGTCGAGGACCTCGCGCCCAAGTTCGGCTACGAGGAGGTCGGCGAGGCGCGGTTCGCGCGGGCGGCGCTGGGTGCGGTCGAACTCGGCGTGAGCCTCCAGCGCCTTCGCCCCGGCGTCCGCCAGGCCTTCGGGCACGAGCACCTCCGCGACGAGGAGGTGTACGTGGTCCTGAGCGGGAGCGGTCGCGTGGCGGTCGATGATCGGGTCAGCGAGCTGGGGCCGCTGGACGCGATTCGGGTGGCGCCCGGATCCAAGCGGGCGTTCGAAGCCGGGCCTGACGGCCTCGAGCTGCTCGCCACCGGCACCCATCACGCCGGCGACGCGGTCATGCATCCCGGCTTCTGGCCTTCCTGAGCGCTGCGACCCGTCCGATCGCGGGCGGCTCGACACATCAGCGTTGGCGCCG
>JBPCQU010000154.1:0-7586 GCA_050997795.1 Solirubrobacteraceae bacterium
GGGGTCGGTGCCGGGGTGAGAGCGGCCCGCCAGGTGATGGCTGCGGGCGGGCTTCCGGAATCCCTACCGGAGCAGGACTCTCGGCGTCACCGGCAATGAGAGTGCCCACCCTTGCTCAGAGGCAATCGTCTGCCCAGGCACTGCCGGCCGGCCCCAAGGCTAGGCTGGCGTCTCGAGCGGAGCGGCGAGCAAGCAGAACCTCGGATAACGGGCTGCGGCTCTACGTGGCGTTCGCACCGTGACCAGGATCTCTTGTGGCTCCTCGAGCTGCGATTGATCATGGAGCTCGAGGTCCCATCCAGCAAGACCATCGTCCGCACCGCCGCCAAGCACCCGGCTCACAGGCCATCGCGAACCCTCCGGCGGACGCCGACCGAAGCTCATTCCCTGATGCCCTCTCGGCAACCCGGGCGCCCGATCGCTTACGACTCATGCTTCCGCCGGTGAACCGTCGCTCAGCACATCCCTCGCCCTGACTGGCTGCCGGTTCGACGATACGCCCGGGAGCCCCCGCCAGGCCCACAATGCAAAGCAGGCACCCAGGGCGCCCAACCGAACTGGAGCGCATCCGCTGCTCGATTTCGCCCCTCGATGGCCACGGGATCAGACGGCCGGTCAGTCACTGCACCCTGGAGACAAAGCGAGGGCGCGCGCACGACACCCCGGCTAGGGCGCTGCCCCAGAGCGGCTGGGCCCACCGGACGGACTCGCATGGTGCTGGGGACGACGCGCCCGCTCTCGCGCGAGCGCTGCCAGCCCGATCGTCACCGCGACGACGTACAGCCACGGCAGCAGCCCGATCAGTCCCGAGCTCGACCCCACGAGCGTGCCGAAGTTGGTCACGGCGAGGACCGCGCTGGCGATCAGGCCGGCGCTGCTGAGCTGCGGCGCGATCAACGTCGCCCACAGACGTTCATCGGCGCGCCGGCGGAAGAAGACCACGATCGAGACGCTGGCGGCGCCCTGCATTGCGACGATTCCGATGGTCCCGAGCGCGAGGATCGGCGCCGCGATCTGCAGGTAGGGATCGCGTCCGAGCGCCGCCAGGCCCCCTACGACGACGATCACGATCGCCAGCTGAACGGCCTGTGCGACGTGCGGCGTTCCGTGTCGCCGGTGAATACGTCCGAGTGCGCGGAAGGTCAGCCCATCGCGTGACAGGGCGAAGAGGTAGCGCGCGGCGCCTCGGTGAAAGGCCATGAAGCCGGCAAACAGGCTGGTGACTATCAGAATCTCCATCGCCTTGGTGGCGAATGTGCCGAGCTCTGCCTGGCTTGCGGCAAAGACGAACCGGCTCGGACCCTGGGCGGCGGCGGACCGCGCTTGATCGGCGCGGAAGTGACCGCGTACAGGACCCGATGCCCACGGCGCCGGAGAAGGCGACGCTCGGCGAGAAGAGACAGCGAGAAACCCCGAAACCCCTTGTCGGCCAGCACCGCCACGTCGAACACCAGGAGGATCAGGATCTCGCATATCAGCGCCACGCCGATCGCCCACCACGCTTGCCATGGCAGGTCGAGGTGCAGCACGTCGCGTAGTGAAGCGTGGGCGAAGAACGCAAACGCCGCGCTCAGCGCGATCGCCATCGCGTTGTAGGCGACCAGGGCGCCGTACCCGGCCGCGCTGCCGGCGGGCCGACCGAGGCCGCGGGCCACATTGCTGTAGAAGGCGGCGGTGAACCCCTTGCCATCCCCGAGCGCTACCGCCACCGGCATCGCGCCGACGATCGCCGCCATCGGAGCAGCGGCCCCCAGCACCAGAAAGACGATGTGTGAAACACCGACCACGTTCGGCCCCAATCGTCTGGGTCCGGCTCCTCGGCCGGTGGGCGCTCAGCGGATTCCCCTTCCCTCCCGGTCTGTCCTGTCCGGCAAGGGATGAACAGTGTTTAGGACAAACTAGCGGATCACTAGGGACCCTGGGAGAATGCGGAGCGCGGTGGAGAGCGACGTGCACCCAGCGCCTGGGACGGCGACGAGCACAGCATTCGCCGGGTCGTCGGCGCGCTCGGCACTGCTTGAGCGCGAGCGCGTGGTCACGACGCTGCGCACCGTGATCGGCGAGGCGGCCGGCGGACAGTCGCGCGTGGTGGTGGTCGAGGGCGAGGGCGGGATCGGCAAGACGCGGCTGCTGGCCGAGGCGCGCCGGCTGGCCGCCGAGGCGGACCTTCGCGTGCTGGGCGCGCGCGGCGGAGAGTTGGAGCGCGAGTTCGCGTTCGGGGTCGTGCGCCAGCTGTTCGAGCCCGGGCTGGCGGGAAGCGACGCGTCGGCGCTGCACGGGGCGGCCGCGGCCGCGCGCGCCGTGTTCGAGCTGGGAGACGGGCAGGCGGGCGTGGGCCAGGGAGACGATCCGTCGTTTGCGTCGTTGCACGGGCTCTACTGGCTGACCGCCAATCTCAGCGCTGAGGCCCCGCTCGTGCTCGTGGTCGACGATCTGCACTGGTGCGACAGCCCGTCACTGCGCTTTCTCGCCTACCTCGTGCGGCGGCTCGAGGGCCTGTCGGTACTGGTGATCTGCACGATGCGGCCTGCGGAGCGTGTCGACGCGGCGCCGCTGGGTGAGATCATCGGCGACCCGCTGACCGTCTCGATCCATCCCGCTGCGCTGAGTGGCCCGGCGGCGGCGCAGCTGGTCCGGGAGCGGCTGGGCGAGACCGCCGACGACGCCTTCGGCACCGCCTGCCATACCGCCACGGGCGGCAATCCGCTCCTGCTCCACGAGCTGCTCAAGACGTTGGAGGGCGAGGGCGTGCGGCCCGACGCCGCACACGTCGCGACGGTCGCCGACCTCGGCCCCCGAGCCGCCTCGCACGCAGTTCTGGTGCGCCTCGCCCGGCTTTCCGAGGAGGCGGTGAAGCTGGCGGCAGCCACGGCGGTGCTCGGGGACGACGCCGAGCTCTCCACGGTGGCCGCGCTTGCCGGCATCAACGTCGAGCAGGCCGGTGAGCCGGTGGCGGAGCTGATCCGCGCGGAGGTGCTGCGCGAACGGTCCCCGCTGGGATTCGTGCATCCGCTCGTCGGTGCAGCGGTCTACCGTGACCTGTCGACGGTGGAGCGCGCGCTGGCGCACGACCGCGCCGCCCGTCTGCTGGCGGCCGGCGGGGCTGCGGCGGAGCGCGTGGCGGCTCACCTGCTGGCGAGTCCGCCGCGCGGCGAGGAGTGGGTTGTCGAGAGCTTGACCAGAGCGGCCCGCTCGTCGCTGCACAAGGGCGCGGCCGACAGCGCGGTCGCCTACCTGGCCCGGGCACTGCGCGAGCCCCCGCCGGTGGAGCGGCGGGCGACGCTGCTGCTGGAGCTCGGCCGCGCCGAGACGCTCACCAGCGGCACCGCCGCCGTCGCACACCTCAGCGAGGCCTATGAGCTGCTCGGCGACAGCCATGACCGAGCCGTGGCGGCGCAGATGCTCGGACGGACCCTGCTCCTCACCGGGCGCCCGGCCGAGGGCGCGAGCGTGGCGTCTGGCGCGGCGGCGCAGCTGCCCGCCGAGCTGGATGATCTGCGCAGCGCGCTCGAGGCGCTTGAGCTGATCGCGGTTGTCATCGAGGGCACGGACAACGGTGCGCTCGGTCGGCTGGAGCGCCACCGGAAGCGACCCGTCGGGGGAGGGGTCGGTGCGAAGATGCTCGCCGCGGTGGCGGTCCACGAATGGATGGTGTCCGGTGGCCCATGCGAGGCCTGCGCAGAGTTGGCGCTCGAAGCACTGGCGGGGGGCGAGCTGATCGCGGCTGACAACGGCCTGCTCGCCGTCACCGCGATCCTCGTCCTCACGCTGGCCGACCGCGAAGAGGCGCTGGAGGCGTGGGAGGTCTCGCTCGCCGACGCCCACCGTCGCGGGTCGTTGCTCTCCAAGAAGTCCGTCACCCTGTGGCGCGGCTTCACGATGTACTGGCGAGGAGAGCTCGCCGAGGCGGAGGAATCCATGCGGAGCTACGCCGAGGGCAGGACCTGGGGCCTCGGGCCGGTGGGGCGGCTGTACTCCGACGCGGTCATCTCGGCGGTGCTGCGCGAGCGGGGCGACCTGGTCGCCGCGCGGCGCGTCCTTGAGGGGTCGACGGATCCCGGTGACCGTGGCGACGCGACCCGGTGCTGGCTGCACAGCCAGCTCCAGCTGCTGGTCGCCGAGGGGCGGTTCGACGAGGCGCTCGCGGTGTCCGCGAGCTTCGCCTCGCGCTTCGCGCAACTCGTGAACCCGGTCGACACGCCCTGGCGGGTGCCCACCGCCGTGGCCCTGTCCCGCGTCGGCCGCGCGGACGAGGCGCGGACGCTGGCCGCACAGGAGCACGGGCTGGCGCGGCGCTGGGGGGCACCGGGAACGGTGGCGCGCGCGCTGCGGCTCCTGGCCACCCTGGAGCACGAGGACGGGCTCGACCTGCTGAGCCAGGCGGCCGGTTTGGCGGCCGGATCGCCGGCCCGGCTGGAGCACGCCAAGGCGCTGGCCGCGCTGGGCGCCGCGCTGCGGCGCGCGCGCCGGCCCACCGATGCGCGCGAGCCGCTGCGGCGGGCGCTCGAGCTCGCCGATGTTCTCGGCGCGGCGGGATTGGCGGAGCAGGTCAGGTCAGAGCTTTACGCGGCCGGTGGGCGGCCGCGCACGACGGCGTTGGGTGGCGTGGAGGCGCTGACCCCGAGCGAGCGGCGGGTGGCGGCGCTCGCGGTCGGTGGGCAGACCAACCGGGAGATCGCGCAGGAACTATTCGTCACGCCGAAGACGATCGAGCTGCACCTGGGCAACGTGTACCGCAAGCTTGGGGTCCGGTCGCGACGCGAGCTCCCGGCCGGCCTCAAATCCTAGGGTGTCCGTCTGGGGGTCGCCGAGATGTGCGACCCGCGGCGGCGCGGGATGCTGTGGGCATGGATCATCCGGCCCATGAGGTGCGGCTCGAGCTGTGGCTCGACGGCGACTCGCCGACGGGCCGCGCGATCGCGCACGGCGAGCCCGAGCGCCGGTTCACCGGTTGGCTCGGCTTGGTGGCCGCAGTTGAGGCGCTCGTCGACGGGGGGCGCGACCCCGGTCCGGGGGCTCCCCGGTTACCGGAGGAAGTGGATCGGTGACGGCGATCGGGGCAGAGATCACGGTCCGCCTGAGCACGAACACGCTGGCGACGCAGTTCAGCCGGGCCGGGTTCGTGTTGCTGGGGTCATTTCTGGTCTCGTTCCTGTTCATCAGGACGAGCGCGCGGCTGATGCGCAGTCCCCGAGTGCCGTGGTGGCCCGGCAGCATCGAGACCGAGGGCGGGCTGCACGTCCATCACCTGGTGTTCGGGATCGTCCTGATACTCCTGTGCGGCTTTCTGGCGATCGCGGTGCCACTTCTGAGTCCGTGGCGGGAGCTGGTCGCGGCTGGGTTCGGCGTCGGCGCCGGTCTCACGCTGGACGAGTTCGCGCTGTGGCTGCATCTCGAGGACGTCTACTGGTCTGAGGAGGGCCGGCGATCGATCGATGCCGTGATCGTCGCGGCGCTCGTGGCCGGCCTGATCCTGCTCGGAGCCAGGCCGCTCAGCGCCAACGACACGAGATCGGTCGTCGCGCTCGTTCTGGCGCTCGTCGTCATCCTGGCACTGTGTGCCGTCGCGCTGGCCAAGGGCAGGACGATGCTGGGGATCGCGGGACTGGTGTTCCCGCCGCTTGCCCTGCTGGGCGTCGTGCGCCTCGCCCGTCCGGGCTCGCCGTGGGCGCGCTGGCGCTATCGCGCCGACAGCCGTCGACTCCGCCGCGCGAGCGCCCGGTTCGAGCGTCGCACCCGCCGCTACCGACGTCTGCAGGAATGGATCGGCGGGGAGCCCAGCATCTCCTTGCCGCGCGGGCCGGCCGGGTCCGCGCGGCCCGGGGACGCCCGTGAGGACCTCGAGCCGGCAGCCAATAAGGGGTGTCGCAAAACCCGCTGACATCCAGCGCGAGATCGTGCTGCCGCTGAGCCACGATGCACGCGGCCTTGATCAGTTTCAGATCGCGGCCTCGATCGGCCAATCAGCGGTTCGTATCCGAGCCGAGCTGAAGGCGCTCAAGCGCGATGAGCTCGTCTACGAGGCCGGGAATTGTGGAGGCTCACCGACCGCGGCTACGAGCGCGTGCACAACCGTGATCAGCCGAGCCCGAGATGAGGGCTGTGGGGCGCCGCGGACGCTCCGAGCGCCGGGGCGGCAGCGCTCCCGTCCGGCCTATGGCCAGTCGATCTGCGCGGCGAGCTGGGCTGGGCCGAGGTCGATCAGGCCACTGTGCTCGACGGCCTGGTAGTCGCGTGCTCATCGAGCGCGAGCCAGGGCACGGTGCGCTTGGCGGGATCGATGATCAGCAGCTCGTCGACGTGGTGGGTGGCGTAGAAGGGGAGCTTGTCCCAGGTGTCGTCGCCCGGGAGATGACCCTGTGCCGCCAGCGCTGCCGAGGCAATCCAGGTCCCGGTCTGCCCGCGGCGATGAAGACCGAGATCCGGGACCCGGCGCCGGGCAGCAGCGCCGCGATCAGCTGCACCACGAGCTAGCCGTGTGACAGGTCCCGGGCCGAGGCCATGTGCAGGACACCCTCCCACACCTCGTCGTGGCGGTCTCAGCCCGGCGCCGGCGTTCGAGCAGCTCCTCGAACTCGGGCTCCCCACGCCTGCCGATGCCCACGCGTCGCGGTCGCCCGCGAGAACGGATGATGTCGACGGACGGTACGTCGGCTCGCTCACGCCGACCGACCTCGGTCGTGGCGCATCCGCCGGTCGCCGGCGCTCGAGGTCGCTCGATACCGCCCTACGCTCGCGCCCGACGTGCCGGCCCTGACCTGCAGTTCTTCGCATGCCGACCCTGCCCCGCCGGCTGATTGCTAATCGCGCTCCAGGGCTTCGTCAGCGACGGCGCCCGTCGGCAACGGGGGAGTGCGGACATCTGGCGCCGCGCAGTCTGCTTGGGCCCCACCGCGCCCCGTGCCTTCGCTGTCCAGGGCGGACCGTGCCCGGTCGATCTCCACGAGGCGAAAGGTGGTGATCACGACGATCACCGCACCCAGCGAGCCGAGGACGATGTTCGTCGCGAACTGGCCCACCACCGCCACGATCACCCCCCTGTCGACGGTCTCACCGAGGGTGGCGACCGCGACGCCGGCCAGCTGGGTGATCGCCCATGCGCCGCCGGTCAGCAGCAGCGTCGGCGCGAACTCGTGCCTCACGATCTCAAACGACCGTTTCAGGGTGGCGAGCACGGGCCGGTCCTCGATCGTCAGCAGCGGAAAGGCGGGGGCCAGCAACACGGCGAGCACCACACCCGGAACGACGAGAGCGGTGATGCCGGCGAGCACCGCCACGAGCACGATGACGTCGGCGATCGCAAGCCGCCGCCAGGGAAGATCACGAAGCAGGCGGCTCCGGCGCGGCTCTCGGCCCGCGACCTGGGCGGCTTCGATCCGCTCGGCGATCGCCAGCACCGCGTGATGCCCGAGCGTCGCCCACAGCGCGACCACCACCGCCACCGTCACGTATTGCCACGACTGCGTCGAGCGGATGTCGATGTGGGTGGCCCAGGCGGCGGCGACGGCAGCGAGCGCCACCGGTGTCTGCACGATCGCCGCGCCGGCGAGGAACAGCCCCCAGGAGTCGCGCCACACCTCCCAGGA
>JBPCQU010000250.1:0-4694 GCA_050997795.1 Solirubrobacteraceae bacterium
TGCTCGATCTGCTGGGCCCCCGCCGAATCTACGCGCGGCTGACGACGGCGGCACGCCGCGCGGTGCCGGACGTGTATCCGTTTCTCCTCGAGGAGGCAGTCGACAGCCGTCCGCGTCCCGCCGCGGAGCTCAGCGGCGTCGTCGTACACGACCACCGCGATGGCGTGCTCGCCGCCGTCGATCGTCTGCACGTCGTGCGTGCCGCGGGCGCGGCCGACGCGATCGTCGAACTAGCCGCTCAACTCGGCGCGCATGTGCCCCCACGGCGCGCCCCTGTTCCTGGTCCACGGCGGCAGCGTGATCGATGCTCGCGCGCTGCGCCGCGCCGTCGTGTTCGCCGACGGCCGAACGATCACCCAGGATCCGTCGTTCGCGATCCGCTGCATCGTTGACGTGGCGATACGCGCTCTCGCCCGCGGTGAACGACCCGACGAGCGCGGTCGAGGGCCTCGATGCGCTCGACGCCATCCTGGGACGGCTCGGCCAGCGCCGACTGGGGGCTTCGGGGATCATCGACGATGCCGGCACGCTGCGGCTGGTGCTGCCCACGCCGGGATGGGACGAGCTGATCGATCTCGCCCTGACCGAGATACGCCACTACGGCGCCGCGAGTCGCCGCAGATCGCTCGGCGTCTGCCCGCCCTCCTGGACGAGCTCCAGCGGTCACTCGCCGAGGACCGTCACCCGGCGCTCACGCGCCAGCGGGAGCTGCTCGACGCCGCCATCGACCAACGCTACGCTGACCCCCAGGAACGGCAGCTGGCCCGCTCATCAGACCGGCTCGGCCTCGGCGGCGCAGCCTAGTGCCGCTGCCGCGATCGCGTGGTCTTGAACCCGAGCGCGGCCGCGACGACCCGCGCGTAGACGGCCTGTCCAGCCGGGTCGGGGTGGGCACCGTCGTACAGCAGGCTGGGATCGGAGCTGGCCGAGTTCCAGTCGGCGACGGTGGCCTGCGGCCAGGTGTGCTCGACGCCGACCAGCGCATCGTTGACCTCGCCCTCCCAGCTGGTTGACTCCCGGACGTTGACCAGGACCACCCGCCGCACTCCGCTCAGGACCTGGCGCAGCCGAACCAGATCAGCGCTCCACACCGGGCCGTTGTCGCCGATCTGGACCACGACGTTGGCGGGAAGCGTCCCGGCAGCCCGGTAGCTCGCCAGGCGGTCGATGATCGCCGCCGGCTGGCGGCCGACGGCGGCGTCGACGGTCGCGCCGAGCTGGTGCTCGAGCGCCGGTTCTGCGGCCAGCATCACCGACGCCCCCACCGCCAGCACCGACCCGCCGTGCGCTCCGATCGCCGTCGCGGGCGGCGCCGAACGCCTTCTGGACACCGGTGGATTCGCCGACCCGTGAGTTCGCTGACCCGGTCGGGTGAGCGCGAGCGTCGGGCTGACGGTGGCCGCCCGCGAGGCCAGGGAGGTGAACGGCGGCCGCGAGCGGGCGGCCGGGACGATCACCGCCGAGATGACGATCGTGGCGGCCAGCACCGCCCCGGCCAGCGCGAGCCCAAGCTGTTCGCGCGGACCCTGACGGCGCAACCACGCCGCCGCGGTGAGCGGGCCCCGCCGGCGGCGGATGGGCATCTCGAGATAGCGGTAGGAGAGGGCGGCCAGCGCGACCGTGAGAGCGATCTGCGCCGGCACGAGGATCCACCTGCTGGCGGCGATGTCGACGCCGGGGCGGCTGAGCGCCATGACGGGCCAGTGCCACAGGTAGATGCCGTAGCTGCGCTGCCCGATCCACCGCAGCGGTGGCGTGCCAAACGCCGCGCCGAGACGGCTGACGGGGTGGACGATCGCCACCACCAGCGCTCCCGCCGCCAGAGCGGCCAGCAGGAAGCCGCCCCGGTAGAGAAACGGATCGAAATCGTGCCAGCTGTGCATCGCCAAAATCAGTCCCGCCAGCCCGGCGAGCCCGATCGCGTCCAGCAGCGGCCCGGCGCGGCGCCCGGTCCGCGCCGTCATCCGTCCGAGGGGCCAGGCAAACGCCAGCACGGCACCGATCATCAGCGGGGCGGCGCGGGTGTCGGTGCCGTAGTACACGCGTGAGGGGTCGCTGCCCGCGTGGTAGAGCAGCGCCATCAGACCAAGCGAGGCTGCCGCCGCGACGGCCGTTACGGCCGCGGTGCGCCGATGGCCAAGCCAGGTCAGGCCGCCGAGCATGACCAGCGGCCAGGCCAGGTAGAACTGCTCTTCGAGCGAGAGCGACCAGTAGTGCTGCAGCAATGAGGGCCGTCCGAAGTGGGCGAAATACGACCTGTCGCCCAGCACCTGGTGCCAGTTGTTGAAGTTCAGCGCCGAGGCCAGTGCGTCCCCGCGCAACCGCGGCAGGTCGCCGCGCAGGAACGCCGCCGCGATCACGACGCACACGGCGATCACCAGCAGCGCGGCGGGCAGCAAGCGCCGTGCGCGCGCGAGCCAGAAACGCCCCAGGGCGATGCCCCCGGTCCGGCGGTACTCGGTCAGCAGCAGCGAGGTGATCAGGTAACCGCTGAGGACGAAGAACACGTCCACGCCGAGAAACCCGCCCGGAAGCCAGCCCACCCCCGCGTGATAGAGCAGCACCCCGGCCACCGCCAGCGCCCGCAGCCCATCCAGCCCGGGCGCGTAGGAGAGACCGCCGGAGTACGGCGAGCGGCGGTCGGCTCCGGGCCTCGGCGCCCCACGACCACCGGTTCGAGCCCGGCCGGCGGGGGGCACGATGGCAGTGTTCGCTGCCGCTCGGCGCGGGGTGGGGTGGGTTGTCGACATGATCGGATTCCCGGGACGCGTCGCGTTCCTGCGCGCAAGGTCCTGTTGCGCGCCTAGGTGTCATCACCACCGACGGTGAGCGATCTTCCGCCTCCGCGCGCCGCACTGAGTAAAGGGGAATCGGCCCACTTCTGCAATAGATGCAGGGGCTTTGCACAACAACTCGTGGCTCCCGACCAAACTAGACCGAGGAATATCGTGCGCATCACCGGCTACGACGTGCCCGCCGCGACGTCGGCGCTAGCCTCATGTGAGTGGTCCCGGTGTGCCTGCCGCTGCCACGGGATTGCGGAGCACGCCGATCCCGGGGATGCGGATCTCGACCGATGCCCGGGTGCCAGCGTCACCTCGTCGGTAGGGACGATGCCGGTGCCCGTCAGAAGCACGCTGCCGGCCGGGACCGGATTGTCACGGCGCAGGAACTCGGTCAGCTCCGATACCGAGCGGCACATGCTCGTCGTCGACGTCCGGTCTTCGAACACCGGCTGGCCCGAGGCGTCGAGAATGCGCAGCTCGATCTCGTACGTGGCGCTCCAGTCGGCGGGCACGAGCAGCACCGGGCCGAGCGCGCAGGCGCGCGCGTAGATCTTCGCCTGCGGCAGGTACAGGGGATTGGCGCCCTCGATGTCACGCGAGGAGACGTCGTTGCCGATCGTCAAGGCGAGCGGCTGCGCGTCTGCGCCCAGCACTACCGCCAGCTCGGGTTCGGGCACCGTCCAGGAGGCGTCGCTCCGGGCGGCGATCGGCTCGCCGGGGCCCACAGTCCGCCGTCCCGCCGCGTCCTTGAAGAACAGCTCGGGTCGCTCGGCGTCGTAGACGAGGTCATAGACGTCGCGGCCCTGGCTCTCGGCTCGGCGGGCCTCCCGGCTGCGCTCGTAGGTGACCCCTGCTGCCCAGGTCTCCGGCGCCACCACCGGCACCAGCGCGCGCCACGGCTCGGGCAGCGCGAGGGTCTCGGCGTCGAGGATCGGCACGCGGTCAACCACGGCGGGCGGCTCCCCACGCTCGAGGGTCGCCAGCATGTCGTCGCCGGTCAGCAGCTCGAGCTCGTCTCCCGCCACCACGCCGACCCGGACCTGGCCTCTGTCGTCTCTGACGCGCGCCAGGCGTGCTCCCGCGAGCCCGTCGCTCATGATCGCCAGCTCGTGGCCGCGTCCGCCCACGCGGCGCCGTCGGGGAACGCGTACTCCGCCAGCGACTCGTGGTACATCTCGATGCTGTAGCCCGGCGTCTCCGGAACCACGTAGCGGCCATCCGAGATGCGGACTGGCGCCACGAAGTGCTCGTGCAGCTCGTCGACGTACTCGATCAACCGGTCCTCCCGCTCGCCGCCGATCGCGACACCCCCGGCTTACCCACAACAGGGGTCGGCGAACCGCGGTCAGACGAGCGCGACGGGCCGCACCATCGAGCCGGTCGCACCGCGGATCGACACCGGCAGGCACACGAAGCAGAACTCGCGCACCCGGTCGCGGGCGAGCGCTTCGCAGTTCTGTTCATCGGCAATACTCAGCGCATGATGGGCTCCGCGCTCGAGGCCCTCGGAGCTGGCCAGGCTTATCGATCACACGCTGCTGAAGCCAGAAAGGTGGAGACGGCGGGAATTGAACCCGCGTCCGCAGTCGCGTGAAAGGTGGCATCTACGAGCGTATCCGGCGCTCTGGTCTCGTCTCCCACTCGCCACGCCGGCGGGGTTGTAGGAGACCAGCTCCGAAAGAGAGTCCTCGGGTTCGGCCGGAGCGGGCCTAACCGAGCGAGCCTGCTAGTTGATCCCGGCTAGCTCCGCCGCAGGCAAGCTAAGAGGCCAGGAGCGCTCACGGCTTAGTGACTAAGCGGCGAGCGCGAACTCGTGAGAGTCCGCACTTATTGTTTTCCCGGGTGTTTTACGAGGCCGCCCGGGACCTCGACTCGCAACCACCCCCACGAGCCGACCACGTCGAAGCC
>JBPCQU010000273.1:0-8248 GCA_050997795.1 Solirubrobacteraceae bacterium
AGGTTCACGATCGTCTCATCAGGACTGGCAACTGCTGGCGAGGCTGCCCTTGCTGCGACACCCCTCGATCGCCAACGCTTCACGCTTGAAGACGCCGAGCGCGGGCTTGGGGACGATCCGCCCGTACACGTACTTCAGCAGCCCCGCGTAATCGAACGCGTATGGGTTCGCGCGCGGAGTCTCGTCGCCCATCCAGGTGTACCAGTAGAACCCGGCCAGCCCCAGCTTCGAGCGGTAGCGCGCGAGCAGCGGCATCGCCTGCGCCAGCCGCTGCGCCTGACCGGCCTCGGTGGTCTGAAAGCCGAACTGCGGCGGCGCCTTGCCCTCCGAGGATGGCCAGCTGATCTCGGTCGCGAGCATCGGCTTGCCAGCGTCACCAAATCTGTTCATCACCGCCCTGACCTTCTCCAAGATCTCAATCACGCCTCGGGCTTGCGCCGTGTACGGATGCACGGCGACGATGTCGAACGTTCGGCTCGCCCCCGCCACCCTATAGATCTCGGCCAGGTACTCCCAGGAGAAGTCGGGCAGCCCGGCGAGGACCAGCTTGGCGCCCGGGTCTGCGGAGCGCAGCGCGGCCCGCGAGGCCGCGAGCAGCCTCACGTAGCTGGCAGCGAACGGCTGCGTGGACCAGTAGCTGGTGAAGTTGGGCTCGTTCCAGACCTGCCACATCTCGATCGGGACCGCCCGGAGACCGGGATGAGCCGCCCAGAACGTCCCGTGCGCTCCGTAGCGTCTCGCCAGCGCGCCCAGGAAGGCCGCGTAGGGAGCCGGCGATCTCGGCGGCGAACCGGGGTCACCGGGGTGCAGCGCGTCCCAACGCGGGGCGAACTCGACCACCGGGAGCACCGACAAGCCCCGCTGCGCCGCCAGACCCACCACCCGATCGAGCTGCGAGAAGCTCGTCGGGACGCCACCGACGGCCTGAAACTGGGAGCGCTGGCCGGCCGGCACCCGCGAGAAGCTGCGGTAGGGCTGGGCAAGATCCCAGTCGACGGCGACCCGCAGGCTCTCCGCGCCGCTGGCCACGATCCTCCCGAGCTCCCGCCCCAGGTTGACGCTCCCGGAGAGCACCGGGCCATCGACCATCGTGCCGATGAAGCCCTCCGGGGTCCGCTGTCCAGTCGCGGTGCGCCGATCGGTCGCCGGCGGAGAGCCGGCGCGCGGCTGGGTGGTCGACGTCGAGCACGAGCTGAGCGCGATCGCCGCGCTGGCCGATAGCGCGATCGCCACGCTGGCCGATAGCGCGATCGCCAGCCCGGCCGGTGCGAGGGCGCGGGCACGCATCGGTTGCTGAGTCTAGGACCGCAGGCCGCTGCGCTTCAGGCCGCGCGCAAGCTGAACCGCACCCGCGTCCCACGGCTGCAGTCCACCAACCAGATCCGACCCCCGTGGGCCTCGACGATCGCGCGCGAGACCGCCAATCCGAGTCCGGCCCCATCGCCCGTGCGCGCCGCCTCCACACCGCCGCGGTAGAACGCCTCGAACACGTGCTCGCGCTCCTGGGGTGCTATTCCGTCGCCGTTGTCGGCGATCTCCACCTCGATCCCGGTGGCTGCGGGCTCGGCCCGCACGACCACGCTCCCGTCGGCCGGCGTGTGACGGATCGCGTTCTGGATCAGGTTGAACAGCACCCGCTGGAGCTTCTCGGGGTTGGCGTGCGCGGGCCGCAGCTGGGCGGGCACCTTGGCCACCACGGCGACGCCCTTGGCATCGGCCTCCAGCCGCATCGCCTGCACCGTCTCGCCGACCAGCTCGCCGAGCGATACCTGCTCGAGCGACCAGCTGATGTCCCCCGCCTCCAGCCGCGAGAGCTCGAACAGATCGTCGATCAGCGCGCTCAGTACGTCGATGTGCGTGAGCATCCGGCCGAGATAGTCGCGGCGCATCTCTCCGTCGACGACGATGTCGTCGCCGACCGCCTCGGCCAGCAGCCGCAGCGAGGTGATCGGCGTCCGCAGGTCGTGCGAGACCGCCGCCACCAGGTCGCGCCGGGACGCATCGGACTGATCCCGCGCCAGCTCCTCCGCCCGCAGATCGGCGATCATCGCGTTGGCCGCCACCGCGAGCTCGGCCAGCTCGTCCCGCGCCGCGGTCTCGATCAGCACGTCGCGCTGTCCCCGGCCGACGGCCTTCAGCCCGTCGCGGATCGCCGCCACGTCGCGCAGAATCCCGTTGGCCACGAGCTTTGCCCCGAGCACCGCCAGCACGCCGGCGGCGGCCACGATCGCGCCGACCAGCAACGCGGCGTGCCCGGACACGACCATCAGCAGCGAGACGACCACCAGCGCCACTAGCACCGGCGCCACGCCGATCGTGACGACGAGCGCGAGCTGGCGCGCGAGCGAGCCGACGCGAGACCGCACCTTCGCCGCCACGGCACGCACCAGCGGGCTCACGGCGCGAGGCGGTATCCGACGCCCCACACGGTCTCGATGTGGCGCGGCTGGGCGGGGTCGGACTCGACCTTCGCGCGGAGGCGGCGGATGTGGACCGTCACCGTCGAGGTGTCGGTGTAGAAGGAGTACTGCCAGATCGCGTCCATCAGCTGGTTGCGCGAGAACACCTGACCCGGATGGCGAGCGAGGAACAGCAGCACGTCGAATTCGCGCTGGGTGAGCTGGATCTCCTCGCCGCGGACGAACACCCGCCGCGAGGACGGTTCGACCCTCAGGTCGCTGCACTCGATCGCCGCCTCCGGGGCCGGTGAGGTGTCCATCCGGCGCAGCACGGCGTCGACCCGTGCCACCAGCTCGGCCGGCGCGAACGGCTTGACGACGTAGTCGTCGGCGCCGAGGCGCAGCCCGATCACCCGATCGGACTCCTCTCCCTTGGCGGTGAGCAGGATCAGCGCGATCCGATCGCGACCCTGCTCGCGCAGGCGGCGCATCACCTCCAAGCCGTCGATCCCCGGCAGCATCAGGTCGAGCACCACCAGGTCAGGACGCTGGTCGGCGACCAGCTCGAGCGCCCGCGCGCCGTCCCCGGCGATCCGCGTCCGGTAGCCCGCTCGCTCCAGATAGCGCGAGACGACCTCCGCGATCGTGGGCTCGTCGTCGACCACCAGGACCGAGCCCCTGGCGTGATCCTGCATGGCCCGGATTGTCGCAGCGTTGGCCGTCGAAGCCGGCGCAGCCAGCGCGATTCATCGCCTGTTCACAAGCGCACGGCCGGGCGAGCAGCTCTCCGCTGACTGTCGCGCTCGGCGCCGGGGCGAGGACTCCGGACTCGCACATAGAGCAGGGTCGGTGCCGTGCGGACGTCGGTCAATGGATAGAGCCGGGTCGGGGTGATGGGCCCCGGCGCCAGACGAAACTCGCGCTCCAGCGCGAGACCGAGGACATGCGCGTCAAACGCGCCGTCGAGGACCACCGCCTGGACATGGTCGGCATCCAGAGCATGCGAGAGAGAGGCGGCCAGCACGCGTCTTCCCCGCGGGGCCGCCGAGCGCAGCACGTCGCCGATGCCCTCCCCTTGGGCGAAGCTGCCCTTGCCGGCGACGGTCGCGTACCAGGGGTGGCGCAGGACGACCACCTTTCCCGGCAGGGCGCGAAGCGCAGCGAGCAGCTGAGCGCCGGCCGCGCGATCGGCGGCAGTCGGGATCTGGGCGCCCAGCGGGTATGCCAGCAGCCCCAGTTGCGCCAGCAGGGTCGCCACCACCAGCGGCGCCGCGACTCTACGGCGGCCGTCGGCGAGGAGTCGGGCGCAGGCCAGCCCGGCGAGCAGGGCAGTAGCCGCGTAGGCCGGCATCAGCACGTTGGCGTAGCCACCAGTGTGCAGGCGCGACAGCCAGGCCGCGCCGAGCAGACCCGCGGCGGCGGCCACGTGGTACACCCCTGGGGCCCGCAGGGCGGAGCGCGGACCAGACCGCAGGATCAGCGCGATGGCGCTGGCCAGGACAAGAATGAGCAGCGGCCACTCGTGTTCCAGGATGTCCCGGGTCCAGAACTGGATCCAGACCTGGCTGGCCCAAGCCTGGCTGGCCAGCTCGCTGAACACGTAATAGCGATACCACCCGTTGGTGAGGGCGTCGAGCACGACCGTCGAGCCGAGCACGAGGCAGACCAGCGTCGCCACCGCGGCAATTCCCACCCGCCGCCGGGTCAGGACCAGATAGCCGAGCACGGGCGCCAACGCCACCAGGGCGGTCTGCTTGGTGAAGTAGGCCAGAAAGACCAGCAGGCCAAGGGCGATCCCGCCGCGCGCACCGCGGGCGAATCGACCCCAGGCGACGGCCAACAGGATGAGGGCCACAAACAGCGAGTCGCCCCGACCGGTGTCAAACCAGGCACCGGAGATCTGAAACGTGGCGGCAAACAGCCCGGCCGCTACCAGCCCCCCGATGCGCTCGCCGGTTTCGCGGACGACGATGCCGGCCAGCGTGGCCATAGCCACCAGCGAGGCGACGAGCGAGACCAGTCGCAGAGAGTAAAACCCGAGGCCCGCGAGCTTGGCCACCGCAGCCGCGAGCCAGTAGTAGAGGGGCGTGTAGGTCCAGCCGACGAAGGCCAGCGAGGGGGCTGTGTACAGGGAGTGTCCGGCCAGCACGCGGGCCGCCAGCTCCACCGAGCCTCCCTCCATCCAGTCCAGCTCGAACGGGTAGCCGATCCGGTGCACTGCGACCCACAGATAGGCGGCGGTCGGCGCTACGGCGAGAGCCGCGATCAGCCCGCGGACGAGCACCCCGCCGCCCGCGGGCCGGAATCTCGACCTGCCGGTCGTAAGCGAGGCCGGCCAGCGTTTGCTGACGGTCGCCGTCATTTCCGCACCCCGGCCCGATAGAGCGTCACGTTTCGGTCCAGCCGCCCGCCGATGAACCCCTGCGGCCGGCCGCCCTGGGCGTCTAGGTAGGCGAGCTGGCGAGAGATCGTGCCGAGCGTGCCCGGGTAGGCGTGGTCGAGCATCCAGGTCTGGATCGCGACGCCTTGGTCGGCCGTCGCCAGCAGGCGCAGGGCGCGCGCCTGTTGGGGATAGTCGATCAGCGAGGCGGTGCTGATCAGCCAGTAGCCGCCCGCGGCGGTGGCCCGGGGCACGATCCGGTTGCGATGAATGTGGCCGGAGAGGGCCGCGACCACCCGCGGGTGCCGATCCAGGAGGGCGAGGATCGCTCCGCCGCCCTCCGAGCTCGTCAACGGCTGGTGAGAGGCCACGAGGATCCAACGATCGCCGGCCCGCGCGAGCTCGTGCGCCAGCCACTCGAGCTGCCCGGGACGCACGAGTCCCCCCGAGCCGCCGCCGCGACGGGCCAGGTCGAGCACGAGCAGCCGCACGTGGTCTCTGATGTCCGTGCTGTAGTCCAGGCGTCCATCGCGGCCACCCTGTCCCGACGCGAGCCCGAGCCGGCCGACCGCCTCCGCCGCGTCGAGCTGGCGGCGCGCGCAGTCGGGCGGAACCCGCACCTTGGGTGCATTCAGGGCCACGGCGAGGAAACGGTCGACCAGTCCTGGGTAGGGTGGGCCGTCGGGCGAGAAGCCGTCTGCGCCGGGCCCACCGGGGCCGCTGATCAGCCCCCGGGGAGCCGTGAGGCCAGGCGGAAGCTCCCACACCGCCCGATCTCCGAGCGCCAGACCGCGAGTGCCAGGGGTCGGGGCCACCTCACCCGCGACGAGGATGTCGTGGTCACCCAGGACGGGATGCCACCGAACTCCAGCTCCGCGACTGAAGAAGGCCCGCGTGGCGGCGCGCAGCAGGACGGGGTGGCGGGGGGCGTCGAGCTCGGGACGGTAGTAGAAGGGATCGGGGTTGAAGCTCGACTGGACCCCGAAGTATCCCGGCGGTCCGCTGTCAGACCGGGTCATCCCTCCGGCCAGGACCGTTAGCGCGATCGTGAGCTCATTGGCCTGGTCGTTGTCGATCAGGTCTCCGCCCTCGATCAGCCGGTCGGGTCTCAGGGCCCCAACCGCGCGCAGCGCGCCGTCCAGGACCTGCGCGGTCAGCGTCTCGTGGGGCCGGAAGGTCGACTCAAACGGCGAACCGAGGCGATCGAGGAAGGTGACTCGGGCCGGCGACTGCGCGTCGAGGACGTGGGCGTCGGTGAGGTGAGCGACGGTAGCCAGGACCCCTACCGCGGGCGCCGGAGGGCCAAGCTCAGTGCGCACCCGCAGAGGCTCTCCTGAGCCGGGAACGAGGAACCCCGTGCCCTGGGGATCGCGGTAGGTGGTGCGCAAGGTCGAGCCGAACGGGTCTGGCCGTAGCCCCCCGGAACGCCCGCAGGCGGCCGCGAGCAGCGCTGTACCGGCGAGCGTCTGGCCGAGCGCCTGGCGGCGCGTGATCCGTCGGCTCATGGCCCGGCCAGCCCCGCGACGACCGGTTCGCGGACGGCTTGGCGCGTGACCCACGCCACCGCGACGCCGCCGGCTAGCAGCAGCCCGGCCACAACGGCGCCCATTTGGGCATAGCCCGCCGCCAGCGGCAGAGTTGCGTAGCTGACCGCGAGGTTGGCCAGGGCCGGACCGAGCACGAGCCGCTCGAGCAGGATGCCGAGCGCCGCCGCGGGTGCCACCAGCCCGAGCACGACTCCCGCCAGCAGACGGGCAACGGCCGTGGAGCCGGCACCGGTGGCCCGCAGAACGGCGATCGTGCGCCGCCGCTCCTGCATGGTGAGGGCGCAGGTCTGGATCAGCGCGAACAGGCACACCAACCCGTCGACGATGGCCACGGCCCGGAGGATGGCCCGGAGCGTGTTCACCAGCGGCACCCCACGCGCCGTGGCGCCGCTGGCCGGAGTCGGGGCGGCGCCGAGGGCGCTCAGGGCGGCGCTAACCTGCCCCGGATCGGCCCCCTGGCCCAGGCGGATGGCGATCCGCTGTGGAGCGGAGGGGTCGGCGTTCAGCAGGGCGGCCGCGGGGACGTAGGCCACCCGGCCGTCGTGATCCAGGGAGCTGACGATCCCCGAGACCCGCAGGCGCAGCTCGGCCCCGGAGGACAGCGCGATGGCCAGCGTCGACCCCGGGACCAGTCCCAGCGCGTCCGCCAGGCCGGCTCCCACCTCGGCCTCTTTACCACCGCGCAGGCGGCGTCCCGAGGTCATCGGGGGTGCCTCGAAGATGGCGTGATCACCGGGGTAGGCGATCACGTCGACCGTCTCACCGAGGGAATAGGAGTCGAGCGCCTGCGTCTCGTAGCGCGGCTCGGCCGCCTGGACTCCAGGGATCCGGCGGACCTCGGCCAGGCTCGACGCGGGCAGCGCAGCGGTCAGCTGGTAGCGCTTGCCTAGAGCCGACGGGTCGGTCTCCAGCGCGCTGAGCGCCGAGGCGAGCGCGAGCAGCAGGAGCACGAAGCCGGTGGATGCACTCAGGGTGAGCACAGTCGCGACCAGGCGCCCTCGCCGCGCGGCCAGCAGGCGGGCGCCGAGCGCGATCAGGCCAGGCCGCCGGCGGCTGCGGTCTCGGTGAGCGGTCCGGCCGCCGGCCGGCAGTCCCGCGCCCTGCAGCAGCGCTACCGGTGGGCGACCCGCGGCGCGCCACGCCGGCCAGGCCGCCGCGCCGACTGGGATCAACACGCTGGCCAACCATCCGGCGACGAGGGGGAGGATCAGCGCAGAGCCCGGCGGCGGCTCGTTGAGCATCGTCAGCAGCGTGTCGGTAGGCCCTAGGGTGGCGAGCAGCCCGGCCACGATCCCGGCCGTGGCCGCTGGGACGGCGACGACGGCCGCTTCCGCCGCCTGCAGGCTCACCAGGTGGGCGCGGGATGCCCCCACCGCGCGGCTCACCCCGATCGCCTGCAGCCGGCGCTGAACTTCGGCGCGGGCCGAGGCGGCGAGCACCACCGCGGCCGTAGCCAGCGCGAAGGCCGAGAGCGCGACCAGCAGATCGATCACGATTCCCGCCGCCTGATCGAGCAGCACGCGGACCCCGGAGCGGGTGATCAGCCTGACCCCTCGCAGCCCG
Source organism: Solirubrobacteraceae bacterium (assembly GCA_050997795.1). Classification (GTDB taxonomy): domain Bacteria; phylum Actinomycetota; class Thermoleophilia; order Solirubrobacterales; family Solirubrobacteraceae; genus Palsa-465. The sequence goes on from JBPCQU010000273.1 coordinate 7,890, forward strand.
TAGCTGGACGTTCGCGCCTGAACCAATACCGCGTTCAGGTGGCTGGGGTCGCGCAGCCAGATCTCGGCCAGGCTCACCTGTGGGTCGGGGTCCCCACCGAAGTGAGCATCGACGGCTGCGCGGGACAGGTAGAACCGGGGTACGGCGAGCGGGTAGCCGACATCATCGGGACCCTCCGCGAACCCGACCACCCGCAGCGGACCCAGCCCCTGGACGTAGAGCTCGCCTCCCAGCCGGATTCCCCAGGCCTGGGCCAGTCCGCGCTCCACCACCACCTCGCCGAAGCGCGAAGAGAAGTTACGGCCGGCCACGATCGCGTACCCCCGGCGCCCGGCGCCGACCGCCTCGGCCGAGGCCTG
>JBPCQU010000034.1:0-35502 GCA_050997795.1 Solirubrobacteraceae bacterium
GCGCGGCGCGCCCAACCGTGCGCCAACGGCCCGAGCAGCGTGAACGCGACCAGTCCGACCGGCGTCGCGAGACTGAGCGCGAAAGCCGGCGTCCGCAGCGCCGCGCGCGCCGGCTCGGAGCGCGCGATCCGCACGCAGACCGCGATCACGACGGCGGCGGTGCAGGCCGCGGTCAGCGCGAGCATCCACCAGATCTTCGTGTCGCTGCCGGTCCCGAGGCCGTGCAGCACCGCGACCGGCCAGCTCGCGTAGGCCAGCCAGTGGACGGCCCGCCAGCGCTCGTAGCCGAGCCGCCGCCTGACCAGGCTGGTGATCACGAGCGCGAGCAGGAGGTCAAATGACAGCGCCCCGAGCCCCAGCCACAACGGACGGTAGCTCGAGTGCAGCGGGATCACCGCGTCGATGAACGAGATCGGGGCGAAGCTGTCAAGCACGCTGGTGACGATGTGCACCACGAGCAACGCGATCACCAGCAGCGACACGTCGCGGTGCACGGTGTCGACGGCGAACCGCGGCCAGCGGTCGGCGGAGACCCGCAGCGAGCCGAGGATCCCGATCACCACGCTCGCGGTCAGCAGCACCAGCGAAACCACGCCGGTCCCGCGCGCGAGATACCAGTAGGCGCTAGGTCCAATGCTCGCCAGCGGCAGGCTCATCCGGCTGTCACCGCCTCCGCGGAAGCGGCTGGCGCGCAGGACAGGTCATCACCCTCCGGCGGCCAGCCGGCGACGTAGCGAGCGAGCCCCGCGTCGCTGACCAGCCGGCTCGGTAGCGCCAGGGAGGCCAGCCACGCCGGGGCGCGCTCGCCGCGGACGATCGCTGCGGTGCTCGCGATGTTGGCGTCCAGGCACGTGGCGGCGGTGACGCTCGCCGTCCGCCAGCCGCTCGCGGGCCGGCCGCTCGCGGGGTCGAGCAGGTGGTGGACCGTCTCCCCATCCAGGCGCCAGCGGCGAACCGCGGTGCTCGAGGTGGCGAGTCCACCCGAGCTGATCGTGATCCATTGGCCCGGGGCATCGACCCCGGCGCGGTGATCGTCGGTGACGCGCACGTGCCAGCCCCCCGGCGGTGCCGGGCCGGCGGTCGCGATGTCACCCCCGAGGCTGACCAGAACACCACACCCCGCGACGCCGGCGGCCGTGGCCGCGGCGTGGTCGGCGGCGAGCGCCTTGGCGGTCGCACCGAGGTCGAGGCTCACGCCCCGGCCCAGAGCGACGGTGCTCGCCTCCTGATCGAGCCGGATCGTGCGCCATCCCGGGATCGAGGCAAACCGCAGCGCGCGTCTGAGCGGGGCTGCGCCACTCGCGCCCGGAACCGCGCCGGCGCCCTGGCGATCCAAACCCAATTGAAAATCTCTGTCGTAACCGAGTGCGATCATGGCCTGGCCGAGCGTCGGGTCGACGTCGCCGTCGGTCAGCTCCGCCGCCCGCACGGAGGCAGTCACCGCCTCCAGCAGCAGGGCCGAGACACGCAGCGGCCGGCCGCCGGCGCGGTTGCACTCCGAAAGCTCTGAGTCGTCGCGAAAGCGCGAGCAGGCGAGGTCGAACGCGTCGACGATGCGCTTGACGGCCTCGACGGCGTCCGCCAGCCGGTCACCGTCGGACGCCACCACCACCGCCGCGCTCCCCAACGCCGGAAAGCTGGCGGACTCTGTCAAGAGCCTCCCGAGACCGGCGCGGACTGCTGTGTCGGGGCGGGCGCGGCCTGCGGCTGGGGCTGCGGCTGGGTCTGCGGGGCGGCCTGGGGCGCGGCGCCGGGGGCCTGTAGCCCGAGCCCGCTCGGGTTCGCCAGCGGCGGCATCTTCGGCGACCCGGTCTGGGGCCGCGTCGGGCGGGCCACCGCGGTCCGCGCGCTGACCGACGCCTTGGCGCCGAGCGAGCGCCCCGGAGCGACGGCGCTCACCACCGCCGCGAGCGCAGCGGTAAGCGCGCCGGCGCCGATTATGGTGGCGCGACGGAGCCGGCTGACCCTGAGAAGCGCGGCGTCGCGCCCGCGCTGGGCGGCCACTCGATCGGGCGATTGCCCTGGATACGGAATTCTGGACACGTCTTAGAACCTGTCGTAAGTCGATCAGCTTTCAGTAAGAGCAGGATGAGAATTCATCCACTCCAGGCACCCATGATCGGCAATTGCACGGTGAATTGCGAGCCCTCGACGGAGATCCTGCCCCCGTGGCGCTCGACGATCGCCGCGACGATCGACAGCCCGAGCCCCGAGCCCGGCCGCTCAGAGGCCTCCGGGGCACGCCAGAAGCGCTCGAACAGGCGCTCGCGCTGGTCCTCGGGGGGGCCGGGGCCTTCGTCGCGCACGCTCACCAGCGCCCAGCCCTTGTGGGTCGTAACCGCAACCGTGACCGCCGCGCCCTCGGGCGAACCGTGGACGAGCCCGTTCTCGATCAGGTTCCAAATCATTCGAGCCAGCGCTTCCTCGTCGCCGACGACCGACACCGGCGCCACCGCGCCGAGCCGCACCCGGCCGCTGTCGTCCTCGCCGACCACGCGGGCGGCGAGCTGATCGAGCTCCACGCGCGCCGTCGTCGGTGTCGCGCCCGCCACACGCTCGAGCGCGAGCAGCGCGTCGACCAAATGCGCGAGCCGGCTGGCGTCGGCGTGCAGGTCGTCGAGAACCTCTGGCTCGGCGCCGTGGCGGACCGCGTACTCGACGTTCCCGAGCAGGGCGGTCACGGGGGTCCGCAGCTCGTGCGAGGCGTCGGCGAGGAACCGCCGCTCGACCGTTCGTGCCTGCTCGAGTGAGGAGAGCATCCGGTTCAGCACCCCGGTCAGCTGACCGACCTCGTCCAGCGTCGCCGGCTCTGGTAGCCGCCGGGACGGATCGGCGGTCCGCTCTATCTCTCCGGCCGCGACGGCCAGCCGGCGCAGCGGTCGCAACCCCCGACGAGTGAGGATCGCCGCCGCGATCGCCGCCAGCAGCACGATGCCGGCGCCGCTCAGCGCCACGACAGCGCCGAGATTTGAGAGCGTCCGCGCGATGTCGCTGGTGTCGGAGGCGACCAGCACCGCGCCCCCGGCGGCGGGGCCCGGCACCGCCGCGATCGGGGCCGCGTAGAGACGAAACGGACTCCCGTTGAGCGTGATGTCCTCGACGCCTGTGCGGCCCTGGCGCAGGGCCGCGCGCACCCTCTGGTCCTCGGGCAGCAGCTCGGCTCCGAGCGTTAGCGAGCGCGCCAGGATCCGGCCCCGGGAGTCGATCACCTCGACCGCAAGCTGCCGGCCCGAGGCCGGGCTCTCGAGCGCGCCGGGGTCACGCAGCACCGCCGGCGCCGATACCGCGAGCTGGGCCACGTCCTGCGCGCGTTGCCGCAGGGCGGTGTCGAGTGACCCCCGCAGCTCTGCGCCGACCACGAGCACGGTCACGACCGCGAAGAGCACAACCGCGGCCAGAATCGACGCGGCGGCGGCGGCGGCCAGCCTCGCGCGCAGGGTGCGGAGGATCCTCAAGCGCGGGTTTGGGATGGCAAACCGATCAAAGTTGTGTTTACATCACAAAAGGGCGCAATCTCGAACCAGTTCGACTGAGGATGAGACACCACGGAGGGTTGCCGATGTCCGCCGATCACGGCGCGTTGCCGATGTCCGCCGATCACGGCGCGTCGGCGCGGGTGCTGCTGGTCGAGGCTGATCCTCGCGCGGCGATGCTGATCGGCGAGACGCTCCGCGCCGCCTGGCGCCATGGCCTGGTGATCGCCCACGCCCAGCGCTTCGCCGACGCCACCCAGGAGCTGCTCGATCACGGCGCGACGTGCGTGCTGCTCGACATCCCGCCCGGCGGCCCCGACCCGCTGCGCCCGCTCGAGCACCTGCGCAGCGCGGCCCCCGACGTCCCGATCATCGTCCTCTCCGACGGGGCCGACGAGCAGTTCGGCGTCGCCGCCGTCCAAGCGGGTGCGCAGGACTTCCTGCTCAAGTCCGAGCTCAACCCGGGGCTGCTCGCCCGCGCTGTCTCCTACGCGATCGAGCGCAAGCGCTCCGAGGTTGACCTCGCCCACCAGGCGCTGCACGATCCGCTCACGGCGCTTCCCAACCGGGCGCTGTTCATCGACCGCTTGACGGTCGCGCTCGACCGCTCGCGCCGCACCGGGGCGCCGGTGGCGGTGCTGTTCCTCGACGTCGACAGCTTCAAGCAGATCAACGATTCGATGGGGCATTCGGCGGGTGATCTGCTGCTCACCGTACTGGCGGACCGCTTCACGGAAATGTTGCGGCCGATGGACACGGTCGCGCGCTTCGGCGGCGACGAGTTCACGTTCTTGTTCGAGGAGCTCCAGAGCGAGCGCGAAGCGGTCCTGATCGCGAGCCGGATCAGCGAGTCCGCGGCCCGGCCGCTGCACCTCGGCGACGGCGACGGCGAAGCGAGGGTCGCGGTCAGCATCGGAATCGCGATCGTGACCGACCCCTCGATCGCCCCCGAGAGCGCGATCCGCGACGCGGACGCGGCGATGTACCGCGCCAAGGAGCTCGGCGGCGATCGCTTCGAGCTGTACGACGAGACCGCGCGCAACCGCGCCACCCAGCGCCTCGAGCTCGAGGACGCGCTGCGTGATGCGGTTCAGCGCTCGGAGCTGCGAGTCCATTACCAGCCGCGGGTGTCGCTGGGCGGCGACACGGGCCTGACGGGCTTCGAGGCGCTGGTCCGCTGGCAACACCCCGTGCACGGGCTGCTCGACGCGGCCGAGTTCATCGAGCTCGCGCAGGACACGGGGCTGATCGTGCCGATCGGCGAGTGGGTGCTCGAGCAGGCGCTGAGAGACGTGAGGGACTGGCGCCAGTCGCGTCCCGGCGTGACGATCTCGGTCAATATCTCGTGGCGCCAGCTCGAGGACCCCGGCCTGGTGGCCAGCCTCGAGGCGACGATTCGCTCCAGCGGCGCTGACCCGAGCGTGCTGTGCCTCGAGCTGACCGAGGACACGGTGCAGCGCGATCCAGAGCTCGCGGGCCGGATGCTCGTGGCGCTCTACAAGATGGGCGTTAAGCTCGCGATCGACGACTTCGGGACCGGCCGTTCGTCGCTTCAGAGCCTGCGCCACCTCCCGCTCGACACGATCAAGATTCACCAGTCGTTCGTCTGGCGTCTGGGCAGCGAGCCCGGGGAGGCGGCGATCGTCGGCGCGCTGGTGGAGCTGGGGCACGCGCTCGGGGTGAGCGTCGTCGCCGAGGGCGTCGAGACCGATGCGCAGCTGGCCCACCTCCGGGATCTCGGCTGCGACGGGGCGCAGGGCTACCTGTTCAGCAAGCCACTGCCGCAGGACGGGGTTCACGCGCTGCTCGGATCGGGCTGACAGGCGCCGGCGGCGGCTCGGGGGCGCACTCAGGCGCGCAGCACGAACCCCGATCCCCTCAGCGTTCTGATCAGCGGCGGGTCGCCGAGCTTTCGCCGCAGCCGGGTCACGTAGCGGTCGACGACGTTGCGCTCGGCCGCGCCGCCCCAGATCGCCTCGATCGCGCGCTCGCGGGTGACCGGGCGTCCGGACTCGCGCAGCAGCAGTTCGAGCAATGCCGCCTCGCGCCCGGTCAGCTGCACCGTTCGCGAGCCGCGGGTGGCGGCGCGCGTCTCGGTGTCGAGCACGAGATCGGCGTAGGAGAGCCGCCCCTCTGACTGCCGGCCGCGCCGCGTCAGCGCGCGCAGCCGGGCGATCAGCTCCTGGACCGCGAACGGCTTGACGAGGTAGTCGTCGGCCCCCGCCTGCAGCCCGGCGACGCGATCGGTCACCGCGTCGCGCGCGGTCAGCATCAGGATCGGCGTGGGCAGGCCCTTGCCCCGCAGACGCCGGCATACCGACAGGCCGTCGATCGCCGGCATCGCGACATCGAGCACGATCACGTCGGGCGGCAAGCGCTCGGCCACGGGCAGCTCCGCGCCGCCGGCCTGCGCGACGGTGACCTCGAACCCTTCGGCGGTCAGCGACCGGGCGAGCATCCGGCGCAGAGGCGGGTCATCGTCGACCACCAGCACCCTTTCGCGGAGCTCGCCTCCGTCATCCGCCGGCGACGTCACGAGCGCGCGCTGGCCGGCGTCATCCGCCGGCGACGTCGCGGCGCATGAAGACCAGGAACGCCGCCACGATCGCGGGAATCCCGTACAGCGCGCAGACCCACACCGCCTGGACGACCGGCGCCCAGTCCGTCGGGGTGCGAAGCAGCCCCTGCCAGGCGTTGAACTGCGTGCTCAACAGGTAGGGCTGCAGCCCGCTGAGCCCGGGCAGGATCCCGACCAGCTGGATCAGCAGCGAGACCATCAGCGTTTCCACCACCGCCGCGGCGCTATTGCGGGTGATCGCGGACAGCAGCAGCCCGATGCACACGATCGCCGCGATCGGGATCAGGTACACGAGCAGGCTGACGTAGACGAGCTCGAGCGCCTTGGGGGCCGAGACGATCGTCCCCGAGAGGCTCTGCAGCGAATTGAACCCCGACTGCAGGCTGCCGGCGAGCACCGCGACGGTGCCGCACAGCAGGATCGCGATCACGGCGTACGTGCTCGCGGCCAGCGTCTTGCCGGCGAAGATCTGCCAGCGCTCGAGCGAGCGCGTGAAGATCGTCTTGAGCGTCCCGTTGTGATCCTCGGAGGCGAAGATGTCGCCCGCCACGAGCGCCGTGATCAGCGGGAACATCCACACGGCGCCGAACAGCAGGATCACGAGCGGCACCGCGAGCCCGCTGCGATCCAGGTAGCTGGAGAAGGCGAAGTCGCCGCCGTGGCTGCGGTGTCGCAGGTGGATCGCGACCACGAACAGGATCGGCACGATCACCGCGGCACCGAGCCCGAGGTAGGTGCGCTTCTGATGGCGGAGCTTGAACAGCTCCCAGCGGTAGACGGTCGCGGTGCCGGGCATCAGCCCGCCGTCTCCGCGGCGTGGGCGGGCTCTTGAGGCGGCGAGCCGGGCTTTCGGGCCGCGCTTGCGCCGTCGCCGTCGCCTTCGGTGAACGAGAAGAACAGGTCCTCGAGCGTGACGGTCTGCGGGGCCAGCGCCGTGATCAGCGCCCCGGCCTCGACCAGCGCCTGCGAGAGCTCGCCCACGGCGGCCTCGTCGGCGACGAAGGTGATGAAGCCGTGCTGGTCGGTGCGAGGGTCGGTGATGCCGGGCTGCGCGCGGCAGACGGCGAGCGCTCGTTCGTCATCGGTCGTCTCGAGACGGTAGGAGGTCCCCGCGCCCCGCTTGAGCGTCGCGATCTCGCCCTCGTAGACGATCCTCCCGGAGCGGACGATCGCGACCCGGTTGCAGACGTCCTCGACCTCGGTGAGCAGGTGGCTCGACAGCAGCACGGTCATCCCCTGGCCGGCCAGGCGCCGGATCAGGAGGCGCATGTCGCGCATGCCGGCGGGATCGAGGCCGGTGGCGGGCTCGTCGAGCAGCAACAGCTTCGGGTCGCGCAGCAGCGCCGCGGCGATCCCGAGCCGCTGGCGCATCCCGTGCGAGTAGCCCCCGACGCGGTCACCGGCGCGGCTGGTCAGCTCGACCGTCTCGAGCGCCTGGTCGATCCGGCCGCCGGCGCCTCCGCCGTCGAAGGCGGCAAGCATCTCGAGGTTCTTGCGCGCGCTCAGGTATGGGTAGAAGGTGGGCGCCTCGACGAAGCCCGCGACGCCTTGCAGCGCGGCGATGCTCCCGAGCGGGTCACGGCCGAACAGGCGCACGCTCCCCTCGGTGGGGCGGATCAGGCCCAGCATCATCCTCAATGAGGTGGTCTTGCCGGCGCCGTTGGGGCCGAGGTAGCCGTACACGTCGCCGGCGTTGACGGTGATGTCGACCCCTCCAACCGCGGTCAGGTCGCCGTAGCGCTTGACGAGCCCGCGGACCTCGAGCGGAGGGACCTCGGCGGAAGGGGTTCCCCCGCTCGAGCCCAGGCCCGTGGCCGGGTCGGGACTCACAGCGCCCGGGCGGCGGCGTCGGCGGCCGCCGAGGGCACCGAGCCGAGGACCATGTACGAGACGCCGCCGCGGCTGAAGCGGACCATCGTGCCCAGCGCGGTGTCGAGCTCCTGGCCGCTGGCGCCGTTGATCGAGACGGTCGGGAGGCTGAGAGCGCTCTGACCGCTTCCGGCCGAGGCCTTGCCGCTGCCGGCGTCCTTGGCCACCTGCGTCTGCTCGATCACCGCGATCCCGCCGAGGTTCTGCCCGTAGGCGACGAGCGCGGCCGGCTTGCCGCCCCAGTCGAGCAACGTCACGGTGTGACGCGGCAAGCCCACGAGCGACTTGGGCGCCACCAGCTTGAACGGCAGCTTGGCCGCCACAGCCGCGACGCCGTTGACGCGTTGGCTGTGGGCGCGCTTGCCGAGCCGGTGCAGCTTGGCCGCGGAGCCCATGCCGTTGGCGTGACCGGACGCGGTCGCGATCTTGACCACCTTCGAGCCCGCCGGCGGCGAGACGTTGAAGTCCGAGGCGGGAACCTGCCCGTAGGAGATGTCGGTCGCCTTGAGCTCGAGCACCGGCGTCGAGTTGCCGCGCGCGTAGATCGCGATCCGCAGCGGCACGCCGCGGACGGCGTCCCACGCGACCTCGGCCTGCCCGAGCAGTCCGCCGTCGTGCTTGGGAGCGATGCTGACTGTGTAGGCGGCCTGCCCGGCGACGTCGCCCGGGGTTGCGCCGGACACGTCGACGTGCTTCATCAGCTTGTTCAAATCAGACTGGATCTCGGCGATCGTCGGGAGGCCCTGGTGCGCGTCGGGCTTGGCGCTGGCCGGCTTGGCGGCGCCCGAGTGGTCGGCGGGCAGCGAGCCCTCGTAAACGGTGTGCGAGGAGGGGTCTGAGATCCAGAACGAGCCGTTGTTGACGACCACCTGCGCGTCGCAGTTGTCGGACTGCAGCTCGAGGCGAATACGATGCCCGCTGCCCCGGCAGAGGCGGCCGGTGGCGCCGGTCAGGATCGGGTCAGAGGGACCCTGGCCGCCCGCCAGATCAGCGGAGCCGATCAGGTTGTTGGTGAAGCTGATGTTGGCGGTGATCCCGGCCACCTGCGGCGCTTTGAGCGCGTCGTGAAGGGCGGCCGCCAGCGGCTTGGGCGTGGGCACCGGACCCGGCCCGGCGGCCGCGACGGCGATCGCCGTCCCCCCTCCGACCACGATCACCAGGCCGGCAATCAGGGCCAGCAGCCGACGGGTTGAGACTGTGCGCAGGAATTTCATCACGGCTCCGCCTTTCTCGGGATGAGTCCAAGATCGCAGACGAGCTTGAAATTACTCTGACAGATCGGGGTCCGCGCCCGGTACCGTCAGCGTCGGCGTGTGTCGGCTGTTCGGAATGAGCGGTGGTCGGGAGCCTGTTCAGGCGACCTTCTGGCTGCTCGAGGCGCCTGACTCGCTCGCACAGCAGAGCCGCCGCGAGCCCGACGGCACCGGGATCGGCGCCTTCACCGCCGACGGAAGTCCGCAGATCGCCAAGCAGCCGCTCGCGGCCTACGAGGATCAGCAGTTCGCGCGCGAAGCGCGGTCGGTCATTTCGCGGACGTTCGTCGCCCACGTCCGCTACGCCTCCACGGGCTCGCTCTCGGAGCGCAACACGCACCCGTTCGAGCAACGCGACCGGATCTTCGCCCACAACGGCGTGATCGGAGAGCTGGGCGCTCTCGAACGAGAGCTCGGCGACGCGATGGCGCTGGTCAGCGGCGATACTGACTCGGAGCGGTTCTTTGCGCTGATCACGCGGGAGATCGAGCGCGCCGAGGGCGACGTCGCCCGCGGGGTCGAGCGCGCGGCGGGATGGGTGGCGGCGAACCTGCCCGTCTTCGCGCTGAACTTCGTCCTCATCACCGGCTCGGAGCTGTGGGCGTTTCGCTACCCGGCGGTGCACGAGCTTCACGTGCTCGAGCGCGCCGCGGGCGGCGCCACCGGATCGCGGCACCTGGACCACGCGAGCGCCCGCGGCAGCATCCGGGTCAGGTCAGGGGCGCTGGCGAGCCGCCCGGCCGTGGTCGTGGCGACCGAGCCGATGGACGAGGACGCCGGCTGGCGCGAGCTCGACTCCGGTGAGCTGCTGCACGTCGACGCCGACCTCGGGGTGCGCCGCCGGCGCGTGCTCGACAAGCCGCCGGCGCACGCGCTGACGCTCGCCGACCTCGACCCCCGCGCCGCTGCCTCGCAGCAGGCCGAGTCCAAGGCGGAGGCGAGGGGAAGCCCAAGCGCTTGAGCACGAGCCTCATCTACCGCAGCGCGACCGGCTATGAGCTGCTTATGCGCGCGCTCTATGGCCGCCACTACGCCGCCCGGCTGCGCGCCGTCGCCGATCAGATCAGGCCGGGCGCATCGGTGCTCGAGCTGTGCCCCGGGCCGGGCGCCCTCTTCGAGCGCCACCTGCGCGACCGCGCCGGCACCTACACGGGCGTCGACGTCAACGAGGCGTTCGTGCAGCGGCTGGGAGCTATGGGCGCGGACGCGCTCCGACTCGATCTCAACCAAGCCGGCGAGCTTCCCGAGGCGGACGTCGTGATCATGCAGGCGAGCCTCTACCACTTCCTCCCCAACGCGGACGCGATCGTCGAGCGGATGCTCGTCGCCGCCCGCGAGCGGGTGATTGTGGCCGAGCCGATCCGCAACGTCGCCAGCAGCCGGCTGCCGGTGCTGGCACTGCTCGGCCGGCGTGGCACCGATCCCGGCGCCGGCGAGGACAGTCACGCCGAGCGCTTCAACGAGCAGACGCTCGACCGGCTGATGGAGCGCTACGCGCCCCTGACTGTCGCGGCGTTCAAGATTCCCGGGGGGCGCGAGAAGGTGTTCGTGCTCGATCGGCGACGGGGCTGAGCGTCGCTTCGGTTCCTGGCTCGGTCGGACCCTCGGCGCGCGCGTCGATCACGAACAGCGGACGGTCCTTGACCTGCTCGAAGATGCGGCCCACGTACAGCCCGACGACGCCGACGCTGACGATGATGAAGCCGGCCAGGACGAGCAGCAACACGGCGAGGCTCGTGTAACCCGGGACGGTGCTGTTGGGCTCGGCGAAGTAGTCGACGACCTCGAATCCGGCGACGATGACGCCGGCCAGCGCGAGCGCAAAGCCGACCAGAACCACCAGCCGCAGCAGGACCGTGCTGCGAAAGAACATGCCGTCGAGCGCGGCGCGGAAGAGGCGTCGCAGGGTGTAGGCGCTCTTTCCCTCGTGGCGCTCGGCGTGGTCGATCTCGACCGTGGTCCCGTCGAAACCGAGCCAGTCGAGCGCGATCGTGTACTCGCGATCCTTGTCGCGCAGGCGCAGGAACGCGTCGACCACGCGCCGCGACATCAGGCTGAGCGTGCTGAAATCCGGGGAGGTGTCGGTCTCGAGCGTCAGGCGGCGGTAGATGCGGCTCGCCCAGCGCTTGAGCGGCGGGTGGCGCCGTCCGCGGCGGATCGTCCGCACGACGTCGTAGCCCTCCCGGGCCGCGGCCCACAAGCGTGGGATGTCCTCCGGGGCCTCCTGGAGGTCGCAGTCCATCACCACCGCCCACCGTCCGCGAGCCTCGGATAGCCCGGCGGTGATCGCCGCGTCCTGGCCGAAGTTGCGGCTCAGGCGCAGCGCGCGCACGTGGCCGTCGGCACGCGCCAGACGCTGCAACACGCTCCAGCCGTCGTCGAGGCTGCGATCGTCGACGAGCACCAGCTCATAGCTGTCAGTGATCTCGGTCAGGCTCCGCGTCAGCCGCTCGTGCAGCGCCTCAAGGCACCCGGCGCACGCGTACACGGGCACGACCACGCTCAGCAGAACCTCGCCCGTGCGCTGGGTCGTGTCCGTCACGCCGGCCATCTTCAGATCAAGATGGCGCAGATCGCGCGTGGCTTGTGTTGGGCTTTTGTGTGTGACCGGTTACCCGGCCGGGGGCCGATTCACCGGGGCGCCTCGGGGCTGCCGCCGGTCCCGCCGGTGCCCTGGGCGACGGTGAACCGCAGCTGGCGGTAATTGAAGCCGTAGCCGCCCGCGCAGTCCAGGTGCGTCGAGCAGCCGTCGAAGTTGGCGGCCCACTTGAGCCACAGGGTGGCGCCGTCGCCGCTGATCCAACGAACCGGGAAGCCGGCGTCGTAGCCGTTGGAGGGCCCGAAATAGGGCTCGCGGGCCACGAACGAGAACGGTCCCCACGGGTGCGGCGCGACTAGGATCACCAGCTCGGAGCCGCTGCGCCAGATCGACGGCGGCGTCGCGCCATAGGAGTAGGTGAAGGTGAGCAGGTAGTGGCGCAGCGGGGCGTCGTAGGCCATCTGCGGGTAGGTGATGTGCGAACGCCAGCTGGCGATCGCCGCGGCTTTGGGCAGTGAGGACGAGTACTCCGGCCATGGCAGCCCGTGCCGGCGCTTGAACCCCGACACCCATTGCCACGCGCTCGGGTTGGTCATCTTCGCGACCTGAGGGCGGCTGCGGCCCATGATCAGCCATCTCGCGTTGAACTCGCGCTCGGTGGCGATCGCGTACACCCAACCGTCGGCGTATTGGCCGCCTTCGCCTCGGACCACCCAGCTCAGGTTGCCCAGCGGGGCCGGGAATGCCTTGGCACCCGACGTCCAGGTCTGGCCGTGGTCAGTGGAGTAGGCGATGCCGGCGAGGCCCGCGAAGAGGCCGTTCGTGCCCCAGCTCCAGTTGTTCTCCTGGGTGGCGTAGAAGACCTCGTTGGCCTCTACGAGGCCACTCGAGTAGTACGGGCCGAGAGGGCCGCTCCACAGCGAGCGGTTGCGCTTGATCTGGGCGTACGTGTAAGGCGCGGGGCGGCTGGGGTTGCCCACGTGGCTGAAGTGGATGCGGGGCGGGGTGCCGGTGATCTGCGCCACTGACTGCTTCCACAGCGCGCCCGCCCGCGTCCCGGTGCCCCCGTCGTCCATGATCGTGTACTGATCGCCGTCGTCGGCCCAGATCGTGGGCAGGAGGTCTCCCCACTGATTGGACGGCGGCGAGTAGCGCGGGCTGGTCCAATTGGCCCCGACGATAACGGTGCTGGGCGGAAACGGAGTGTTGTCGCTCGTCAAAAGGGTCGCCCGGGCGAGCGCGGGGGCAAGCAGCGCGATCATGGACGCGAGCACGAGGCCGGCGAGCGCCGCGATGGCGGCCGGTCCCGCTTGGGTGAGCCTAGACATACGTGCAGTAACTCAGAGCGCCCCCCAAAGTATCGCCCGCCGCGGCGCCGGCGCGCCGTCACGGCCTCAGTGGGCGCGCGGTTGCATGAAGATCAGCAGCGCCGCCGGGGTGCGCCTGAAGAAGCGCGACGCGGCCCTGATCAAGCTGTCGACGCTGACGAGTTCGGGGCGGCTGAGCCGGAACCTGGCCACGATCCAGTTGTGGATCCTGAACCTGGCGAGCAACGTCGCGCCGGGCGGCGCCACGCTGCGCGGCACCGGCGCGCCGGCCCGCGCTCGGCGCAGCGTGGACAGGCTCGTCGCACCGGGCCCGATGGACACGTCGCGCAAGCCGGACGGCGCAGCGAGCCGCATCCGCTTGGTCGCGCCGACGACGTCGAGCTCTGAGACGCGCACCCGACGATCGTGGGGCTGCGTCCAGCTGACCCCGGGCAGGTAGATCTTCAGCGGATCGGCCGTGGTCCCGTCCGCGGCCAGGATCGCTCGCGGCTGCACGGCCGGGCCAAGAGACCGCGCGACGCTGCGCCAGTCGGCCCGCTCCAGGTAGGGGTGGGTCTGGACCTCGATCGCGGTGAAGCAGAAAGCGGCCAGCAGCGCAGCCGCGAGCGCCGCCCCGGGCCCCCGCGCTCGCGGCGCCACGCAGGCCGCGGCGAGCACGGTCACCACGGGCACGAACGCCGGAATCTCGTTGCGAGAGAGAAAGTAGTCCTGCCCGACCAGGCCAAGCGCGATTGGAGCCGCGAACACGAACGCCGCGATCGCGGCCGCCACGCCCGCGCCGCGACGGGTCCGCCGATCGCCGCCGAAGATCACCAGCAGCGCGACGGCGATCGCCAGCGCCGCGCCTATCGCCAGCCCCCCGGGCGCGATCGTCCGCCGGTAGAGGTTGCTGGCACCCCATTCGATCACGGTCGTCGCGACGCGGTTCGCCAGCGGAACCTTGGCGATCCAGCCGACCCCGTATGACCCCGTGGTATCGAGGAGCGCGAACGGAAGCACCGCCAGCTGCGCCGCGGCTACGACCGCGACGGCGAGCGCCACCGCCCGGGTGCGCCACCGCCAGAGAAGCCAGACGGCCTCGGGCGCGACGGCAAAACCGGCGAAGAAGTGGCTCATCACCGCCAGGGCCGAGAGCCCCGCCCACCAGACCAGGTTGCGCCGCGAGGGATGGGGCCGGTCGGGGTCCGCGACAGCGCGCGCGAAGAACAAAAATGACGCTCCCGTGAGCGCCCCCACCAGCATGTACGAGCGCGCCTCCTGCGAGTACCAGATCATGAACGGGTTCACAGCCACAAAGGCCGCTGCGAGCACGCCCGCCCGTCGCGACAAGAGCTCGCGAGCCGAGGCATAGGCGATCGGCACGATCGCGACACCGGAGATCGCCGACACCGAGCGCAGCGCGACGGCGCCGGTCCCGAATACCTTCGCCCAGCCCCAGATCAGCACGAAGTACAGCGGCGGCGTCGTCTCCACGCGGACGACCGCGTGCAGCATCGATCCGAACGGCAGGCTCGCCTCGTAGGCGGTCAGCGCCTCGTCGGTCCACAGGCTCTGATTGTCGAGCGTGATGATCCGGATCGCGGCGGCGAGCACGATCAGCGCGGCCAGGATCCACATGTCGACGCTAATCGCGCGGGCGCCGGCGAGCGCCGAAGGACGGCGCCCGCGGTAGCCCGACGCTGGAAACTCGGACGTGCTCACTCAGATCAACCGGGCCAGATGCTCGAGCGGGCGCACTCAGCTCAGCAGCTCCCGGAGAGCCGCGACGGTGTCGTCCTGGTCGGCCTCGGTCACCTTCGGGCTGAGCGGCAGGCTGAGCGTCTGCTCGGAGATCGCCGTCGCGACAGGAAACTGCTCGGGCACGAGGCCGTAGCGGTCGCGGTAGTAAGGATGCAGGTGGACCCCCCGGTAATGCACGCCGCTACCGATCCTGCGCTCGTTGAGCCCCTCGAGCACGCGGTCACGGTCCAGCGGGGCCTCGGGCGCGACCAGCACCTGGTAGAGGTGACGGGCGTGACGCGTGTCGGGCTCGGGCGGGGGCGGGGTGCGGAGCGGGAGCCCGACGAGCAGGCGATCGTAGCGGTCCCACAACTCTGCGCGCCGGTCAATCCAGGCGTCGAGTCGAGGCAGCTGTCGCAGGCCCAGCGCGGCCTGCACGTCGGTCATGTTGTACTTGTAGCCGGGCCTGACCACTTCGTAGTGCTTGAAGCCCGAGTCGGAGAAGCGCTGCCAGGCGCCGAGGCTCAACCCGTGCAGGGCCAGCCGCTCGACCTCTTCGGCCAGCTCCTCGGAGTCGGTCATCAGGGCCCCGCCCTCGATCGTGGAGATGTTCTTGGTCACGTAGAACGAGAACGCGGTGACGTTGCCAAACGCGCCGATGCGCCGGCCTCGCCACTCGGCGCCGATCGCGTGTGCGGCGTCCTCGATCACCAGCAGGCCGTTG
Organism: Solirubrobacteraceae bacterium; assembly: GCA_050997795.1. Classification (GTDB taxonomy): domain Bacteria; phylum Actinomycetota; class Thermoleophilia; order Solirubrobacterales; family Solirubrobacteraceae; genus Palsa-465. The sequence continues at coordinate 15,484 of JBPCQU010000034.1, forward strand.
CGGTCGCGAAGCCCGTTGAGGCGCTCCATGTCGACCGGACGGCCGGCGAAGTGGACCGGCATCACGGCCCGCGTTCGGGGGGTGATCGCAGCCTGCGCGGCATCCAGGTCGATCAGTCCGGTCCCGGGCGCTGAGTCGACGAGCACCGGCGTTGCGCCCGCGTGCTCGACCGCGTTGGCAGAGGCCACGAACGTCATCGCCGGCACCAGCACCTCGTCGCCGGGGCCGATCCCGAGCACCTCCATGGAGAGGATCAGCGCGGCCGTGCAGGAGGACACGCAGCGTGCGTGCGGGCCCCCCACGTAGTCGGACAGCATCCGCTCGAAGCGCTGCACCTTCGGGCCGGTTCCCACCCATCCCGAGCGCAGAGAGTCGACGACCTCCGCGATCTCCTCCTCGCCGATCACCGGGCTGCCAAAGATCAGAAAGTTATCCCGCACCGGCCAAAACACGCTGCTTTGTCGCGCTAAGCGGGGATTAAAGCGCCGGCGGACATCCGGTTAGGGGCGTGTGTGGGACGTGCGTGGCAAGATCGATGTCCCGGATGCCGATCACCGCCCAGCACCTCCCGCCCGCCCAGCACCTCCCGCCCGGTCCCCCGCTTCCCCGCTTTCTCCAGACGGCGGGCTTCCTGCTGGCCGGCGCGCGCTTTCTCGAAGCCTGCCGCGCCGCTACGGGGACGCGGTCACGTTCGGCACCCTGTTCGACGAGCGCTTCGTGATGGTGTTCGACCCCGACCTGGTCAAGCAGGTGTTCCAGGGATCCTCTGACGAGCTCCACGCCGGCGAGGCGAACGCCCTGCTGGGGCCCATTCTGGGCGAACGCTCGGTGCTGCTGCTAGACGGCGCCGAGCATCTGCGCCACCGCCGGCTGCTGCTGCCGCCTTTCCACGGCCAGCGAATGCTCGCCCACTCCGAGACGATGCGCTCCTGCGCCGACCTCGAGATCGACTCGTGGCCAGTGGGAGAGCCGTTCGCCCTGCTTCCAAGCATGCAGGCGCTGACGCTGCGGGTGATCCTTCAGGCCGTGTTCGGCTACCAGCCGGGGGCCGCCGAGGCGGAGCTCCGCCGCCGGCTGCGGGCGATGGTGGAGCCGCTCGCGCGCTCGCGCTCGCTGCTGATGCTCGCCACCGTCGTGAGGGGACGGGGCGAGGGCCGCGGCGCGGCCGAGTTCGAGGCGCGCAAACGCGCCGTGGACGAGATCCTGTACGCCGAGATCACGCGGCGCCGAGGGGAGCCCGACCTGGAGGAGCGCGACGACGTCTTCTCGGCGCTGCTGCTCGCGCGCGACGAGGACGGCGAGCGGCTGACCGACCGCGAGGTGCGCGACGAGCTGCTGACGCTGCTGCTGGCCGGGCACGAGACCACCGCCACCGGTCTGGCCTGGACGTTCGACCTGCTGCTGCACGACAGCCGTGTCCTTGGGCTCGCGCGCGAGCGCGAGGATCGCTATCTGGACGCGGTCGTCAAGGAGGCGCTGCGGGTCCGTCCGGTGATCCCGGGCATCGGGCGCGTGGTGCGCGACCGGCCGTTCGCGCTCAACGGCTACGAGGTCCCGCCTGGAGTCGAGATCAACCCCTCGATCCGCACGATCCACCGCCGCGCCGACCTGTATCCGAGCCCGGCGACGTTCGCGCCCGAGCGGTTCCTCGGGGTAGGTGGGACTGCGATCCCCGACACCTACACCTGGGTCCCGTTCGGCGGCGGAACCCGCCGCTGCCTCGGGGCGAGCTTCGCTTTGACGGAGATGCGCGTGGTGCTCTCACGCGTGCTCGAGCGCACGCAGCTCCGAGCGGCCGACGCGCGCCCCGCCAAGGTTCAGTTTCGAGCCATCACGCTGTCGCCCAAGGGCGGCGTGCGCGTGGTCCAGGAGCGCGCGCCGCTGCCCGGCGGGTAGCCCCAGACGCCGGACCCCGGGCCCCTCAGCGGGCTCCGGTCGCGTAGCGGATGATCGACAGGTCGGTCAGCCACTCGACCGGCGCGAGATCGTCGGTATAGACCTGGCCTCCGGACAACGCGGGTCCGAGCCGGCCGGCGACGGATGCGAGCAGCCCCTGAAGGTCCGCGGGGACGAGCGCGTTGGCGCCGAGCATGCGAGCGCCTGAGAGCGGGCGCCTGCTCGCCAGCAGAAGCGAGTTGGTGGCGCTGAAGCGGTCGCGCAAGACGATCGGGAAGGCCGCGCGCAGCGTCGCCGAGACGACCTTCTCGAGCGCATCGGAGCCCGGCAGGTGCCCGGCGTTGATGATGAACACACCGCCCGGATTCAGGTGCCTGCGCACGGCGTCAAAGAACTCGCGGGTGAGGAGGTAGAAGGGGATGTAAGGCTGGCGATAGGCGTCGAGGAAGATGGCGTCGTAGCGGGCGTGGCTGGCCTGTAGCCAGGGCCGGGCGTCGGCGGTGTAGAGATGCAGGTTGCGCCCGCGTAAGGCGAAGTAGCGCTTGCCGATCCTGCTCAGCTCGCCGTCGAGTTCGACCGCGTCGACCCGCGTGGCGCCGAAGTAGTGGCCGTAGGCCCGGGCGACGGTGCCCGCGGCGTCACCGAGGATCGCGATCCGGCGCGGGGGTCCGGAACTGGTCGCGAACGGGAGCACGAGAAAGTCGTCCCAGTAGCCGCCGGTCAGGAAGCTCCCGGGCCGGTAGAGCGAGTGGACCGACACGCCCTCGTTGAGCTGCAGCCAGCGGACCCCGTCACGAAACTGGACCACGCGCGCGTACTGGTATGGGGTCTCGGTCTCGAAGATGACCTTGCCTCCGTTGACGCTGGCGCCGATCGCCGCCGGGGGGACCGCGAGCAGAGCCGCGATCGCGGCCGGCACGAGCAGGAAGCGGCGCAGCCCGAGACCGGGCGCCGCCACCAGAGCGAGCGCCAGCGCGAACACGATGAACGTTCGGTGCGTCCCGATCAGCGGGATCAGCGCCAGCGCGGCCAGGAACGTTCCGACCAGCGATCCCGCGGTCGAGATCGCGTACAGGCCGCCGGTGACCCTGCCGGTCTCGGTCACCGCGACGACCGTGAGGCGGTTGGCGTACGGTGCCACCGCTCCCAGCAGCATCACCGGCACCGCGACCAGTACCAGCACCGCGGCGAGCGATCCGAGGAAGCCCCCGACCGACAAGGAGCCGAGGGCGTTGACCGACAGGCTCAGGAACGGGTCAGCCACGAACGGGACCGCAGCCAGCAGGACCGACGCGAGCAGCACGATCGCGCACAGCCCGCGCAGGTCGGCCCGCCTGTCAGCCAGTCGCCCCCCGACCGCGTAGCCGGCTGACAGCGCCACGAGCACCGTCGCAATCGTGTTGGCCCAGATGATCGTCGAGGCGCCGAAGTACGGGGCGAGCAGCCGCGCGGCGGAAATCTCAGCGCCGAGGCTCGCCGCTCCGACGACGAACACGATCGTTCGCAGCAGGCGGGGTCGTGTCTTGGTGGCGGCCGTCTGGCCAGGTTAATCTGTAGCCCCTCGATGCTGCTCTACAACAACACCCTGTCGGGCAACTGCTACAAGGTCAGGCTGCTGTTCGCCAAGCTCGGAATCGACTACGAGCGAGCCGAGCTCGACGTGTTCGATCGCTCCGACCGGCCCGAGCTGCTGGGCGGACTCAACCCGGCGCTCCGCGTGCCGACGCTGGCGCTCGACGACGAGCGCGCGCTCGCGGAGTCAAACGCGATCCTGTTCTACTTCGCCGAGGGAACCGACTACCTCCCCTCGGACGCTTTTGAGCGCGCGAAGGTCCTCCAGTGGCTGTTCTTCGAGCAGTACTGCCACGAGCCCAACATCGCCGTCCTGCGCTTCTGGGAGATGGCGGGGATCCACCCGCCCGACGCGGAGCTCGAGACCCGGCGCAAGGCCGGTGACGCGGCGCTCGCCGCGCTCGAGCGCCAATTGGAAAAGCACGAGTTCCTCGTCGGCGGGCGCTACTCGATCGCCGACATCGCGCTGTTCGCCTACACCCACGTGGCCCCGGAAGGCGGCTTCGCGCTCGAGCCGTACCCGTCGATCCGGGCCTGGCTGACGCGCGTCGCCGCACATCCGGGCCACATCGAGATCACCGACTAGCGGGGATCGCTGGCCAGCTTCTGGGCGTCGGCGTTGGCCAGCACGGCGTCGTGCACGTAGGACGCCAGGCTCGCGGCCACCTTGTCGTAGCTGGCCGCGAAGCGCGGGTCAGCGACGTACATCTCGGCGAGGTTGCGGTGCATCTGCGTCGAGACCGGATAGAACCAGCGCGAGATGTGCTGGCGGTGGCGCTCGGCGACAGCCTGGGCCCGTTCGCCCGCGGCGGGCTCACCCTCGCGCAGCAGGGCCGCGAAGTTGCTTACGACCTGGTCGGCCTCGGCGCGAATCTCGGTCCACGCGGCGTCGCCGTAGCTGGCCGCCCGCCGCGTCGACTCCTTGTAGGCGTCGGTGTGGCCCCAGCGCTCGCGCGCCTCGCCGTCGTACTCGGTCGGGTCGAAGTCCTTGAACATGCTCGATACCTCCATTTCGGTTCCTTGCTCGTGTGCCGCGAGAGCCTCGTCGAGTGCTCGCGCCGTGGCCCCGAGCCGCTCGAGCTCGCGCTCCACCAGCTCTCGTTGCTCTCGCAGCGCGCCCGCCCGATCGTGCGCGGGGTCGTCGAGCAGCTGCTGGACCTCGATCAGCGAGAAGCCCAGCTGGCGCCAGACGAGGATCTCCTGAAGCCGGGTGAGGTCCTCATAGGAGTACATCCGATAGCCCGCGTCCGAGCGCTCGCTGGGTGCCAGCAGACCGATCTCGTCGTAGTGATGCAGCGTGCGCACGGTGACGCCCGCCAGCCGGGAAAGCTCTCCGATCGTTCTCATGCTCCGCACCGTAATGCCTGCCGTTACGTGAGAGTCAAGGCCCGAGCGCCGCCACGTTCTCGACCAACCTCCCGCCTGGCAGCGATCCTGCGCGCCTTCGCGGCCGCCGGCAGGAGCGATAGCAGCGCCAGCTAAGCTGGCCGCCCATGCGCGAGGCCTTGATCTGCGAGCCGCTGCGGACCCCCGTGGGCCGCTTCGGCGGGATGTTTCGCGAGGTTTCGGTGACTCAGCTGGCGACGACCGTGATCAAGGCGCTGATCGAGCGCGCGAAGCTGCCCGTCGAGGCGATCGACGACGTGCTGCTCGGCCAGGCGTACTCCAACGGCGAGGCGCCCGCGCTCGGCCGGATCGCCGCGCTCGACGCGGGCCTCCCCGTGGAGGTGCCCGGGCTGCAGATCGACCGGCGCTGCGGCTCGGGGCTGCAGGCGGTGATCGAGGCCAGCATGCAGGTCCAGACGGGAGCCGCCGACCTGGTGCTCGCGGGCGGCGCCGAGAGCATGAGTCAGACCGAGCTCTACTCGACCGCGCTGCGGTGGGGGGCGCGCTCGGGCGGGGCGATGCTCGAGGACCGCCTGGTCCGCGGACGGGTGACGGCGGGCGGCGCCAACTATCCCGTGCCCGGCGGGATGATCGAGACGGCCGAGAACCTCCGCCGCGAGTACGCGATCCCGCGCTCCGAGCAGGACGAGCTTGCGCTGCGCTCCCACCAGCGCGCCGTCGATGCCCACGAGCGTGGAGCGTTCGCGCAGGAGATCGTCCCGGTGCAAGTCCCCGAGCGCAAAGGCACCGTTCGCACGATCGATCGCGACGAGCACCCGCGGCCCGATGCGACGCTCGAGAGCCTCTCCTCGCTGCGGCCGGTGATGGGCCGCAAGGATCCCGAGGCGACCGTCACGGCCGGAAACGCCAGCGGTCAGAACGACGGCGCCGCGGTCTGCATCGTCACCCACGCCCAACGCGCAGCCGAGCTCGGGTGCAAGCCGCTGGCCAAGCTCGTCACCTGGGGCGTCGCGGGCGTCGCCCCGCGCACGATGGGAATCGGACCCGTCCCGGCGACCGCGAAAGCGCTCGCGCGCGCGGAGCTGTCACTCGAACAGATGGACCTGATCGAGCTCAACGAGGCCTTCGCCGCGCAGGCGCTCGCCGTTCTGCGCGAGTGGGACCTCCCGGACGGGCTCGAGCGCGTCAACGTCAACGGCTCGGGGATCTCGCTCGGCCACCCGATCGGCGCCACCGGCGCCAGGATCCTGGCGACGCTGCTGCGCGAGCTGCACCGACGCGGCGGCCGCTACGGGCTCGAGACGATGTGCATCGGCGGCGGCCAGGGCCTGGCGGCGGTGTTCGAGAACGTGCAGGTCGCGTGAACCCCGTCGCAGCGGGCGAGGACACGCTGCGGGAGGTGATCGAGACCCTCGCGCCGATCGAGCGCCGCGCCGGCTCGGACGGCGAGCGCCAGGCGGCCGACTGGATCGCGGCGCGCCTGCGCAGCGCCGGCTGTGACGCGGACGTCGAGACGGTGCAGTTCCTCGACGGCTACGCGCGGGTGATGAGCAAGCTGTGCAGCGCGGGCGCGGTGGCCGGTCTGACGGCACTCGCCGGTCCCCGCGCGCGGAAGCTGGCGGGTGCGACGGCGGCCGCGGTGACGGCGGCGATCGCCGATGACATCTCCAATGGCCCGCGCCTCTTTCGCCGCGCCACGACGGCGCCGAAGACGACCTGGAACGTCGTCGCACGCTGCGGCGCCGAGTCGGCGCCACGCACGCTCGTGCTCCTGGCCCACCACGATGCCGCACCGACGGGGAAGATCTTCGATGATCGCGCCCAGGCCTGGTTCGGGGAGCGCTTCCCGGGTCTGCTCGAGCGGATCGACACTTCGCTGCCGCTGTGGTGGGCGGTGCTCGGCATGCCGGCGCTGGTGGCGCTCGGGGCCGCGCGGGGGCGCCGCAGGCTGCTCACCGCGGGGATCGCCGGCTCGGCGCTCGGGATCGCGGCGTTCGAAGACATCGCGCGCAGCCCGATCGCCCCGGGAGCCAACGACAACCTGACCGCGGTCGCGGTGCTGGTGGCGTTCGCCGAGCGGCTCGCCGAGCGGCCAGTCGAGGGACTGCAGGTGCTGCTCACCTCGTGTGGAGCCGAGGAGGTGCTCCAGGGCGGGATCTACGGCTTCGCCAGGCGCCACTTCTCCTCGCTCGATCGCGAGCGCACCTGGTTTCTGAACCTCGAGACGATCGGCTCGCCGAAGCTGGTCATGCTCGAAGGCGAGGGGCCGGTGGTGATGGAGGACTACCACGACCGCGGCTTCCGGGACCTGGTCGCGCGGGCGGCCCAAGGCGCCGGCGCGCCACTGCTTCGCGGCCTGCGGGCGCGCCCCTCGACCGACGCCGTGATCCCGAGTCGCGCCGGCTACCCGACCGCGACGCTGACCTCGGTGGATCGCTACAAGGCGCTCTCCAACTACCACAAGATGACCGACACGCCCGAGAACGTGGACTACACGACGGTCCTGCAGGCGCTCACGGTCACCGAAGCGGTCGCGCGCGAGCTCGCTTCAAACCGCTGGATCGGGCGCTGAGCCGACCGTGCCGCTCGCCAGCGAACTCGACCTTCCCACCTTCGACCACACCGACCCGACGCTGCGCGGTGAGCGCTACCGGGGCGCGATGGCTGCGCTCCGGGGTCACGACGGCTGGCTGGCCAGGTGTCCGTTCGGCTTCATCGTGCTCGACCGGGACGCGTGCGAGTTCTTCCTGCGCACCAAGCACGCGGTCTTTCCCGGGCTGACGATCGCCGACCTGCTCGGGATCACCGAGGGGCCGCTGCACGAGGAGATCGTCGGCAACATCATCAACGTAAACGGAGCCGACCACAGCCGGCTGCGCAATCTCGTCAACCCGGCGCTCATCCCACGCGCCGTCGAACGCTACCGGCCGGCGATGCGCGAGTTCCTCGAGCCGCTGCTCGACGCGCTGCCCTCCGACGGCCGCTCCGAATTCGTCGCGTCGTTCGCCAAGCCGTACCCGTCGCTGGTGATCGCGGCGGTGATGGGCGCTCCGCTCAGCGACGCGCCGAAGCTGCACGAGTGGTCGAACTGGATCCAGCGCCAGTTCGACGCCGCCAGCCTGATCGAGGATCGCGCCCGGATCGAGCGCGCCGTGTCGGAGTTCTACGTCTGGGCCGACGCGCTGATCGATGATCGCCGCAGCTCACCCGGCCAGGATCTGATCACCGACCTGATCGCCGCCGAGACCGAGGGCGACCGCCTGGCCAATGACGAGCTGCGCAATCTGGTGCTCAACATCCTGGTCGGCGGCGTCGACACGAGCCAGAGCCAGCTCGGCCATGCGGTCCGGATCCTCGCCGGCCATCCGGATCAGTGGGAGCTGCTGCGCTCCGATCCACGTAGGTTCGCGCTCGCCGCCGTCGACGAGGCGCTCCGCTATGAGCCGATCACGCCGTTCACGGCACGGATCACGACCGCAGAGCTCGTGCATCGCGGGATCACCTTCCCGGCCGGCATCGTCGTGCTGGTGTCGGCCTGGCACGCCAACCGCGAAGGGGTCGAGCCCGACGAGTTCGACATCTCGGCCGACCGGGCCAGAGCGCGCGTGCTCACGTTCGGCGCCGGAATCCACTACTGCGTCGGCGCCAACCTCGCCCGGGCCGAGATGCAGGAGGCGCTGGTGGCGATCGCCGAGCGCGTTGCGACGCTGGGGCTCGACGGCGAGCCCGAGTTCGGCACGCCGTCGGGGGTCTACGGGTTCGAGTCGCTCCCGATCCGGTTCAAGCTCGCCGACGGGGGACGCTAGGTCGCGACCCACAGCGCGTCGTCGCCCAGCGGCTCGCGCGTCGCGCGTCCGCCGGCCACCAGCTCGACCAAGGCGGTCTCAGCCGCACGCCGGTCGGGGGCATCGTTGCCATGGGTCAGCAGAGCGGCCACCTCCTGCGTTGTCAGACCGTCTTCGTAGTGCTCGAGCAGGGGCGCAGGGTCCTCGGGTGGCGCGTGGCGCTCGAGCGTCGGATCCAGGTTCGCGATCAGGACGTCATATGCCTCCACGGGCTGAAAGCCGCCGGCGACCAGCTGGGTGCCATCGGACTCGAACACGATCGACGGCGCGGTGAAGCGGACCGGACCGTCGGTCGTGGCGGTCTTGCCCTGAAGCTCGGCCGCCGATCCGGCGGCAGTGCGGGTCTCGGCGCGGTCGCGTTCGTAGGCCTCGCCCACCTCGGGTGAATCGAGCGCGGCGATGATCTCAGCGCCGTCCACTCCGGGCACGCGCTCGATCACGGAACCGAGCTGGGCGTCGTCGTCGAGCACCAGCGAGCCCGTGAAGTTGGCGAGCTGGAGCGCACGGAAAACGCGCCATTCGCTGCCCGGCTGCGCGAGGCGCGCCGCGACCACCGCCCGGCAGGCGCGCGCGGTCGCGCTCACGCGCTCCTTCGGCGCCGGCGAGAACGGCATCCCGTAGCGCCTGAACGCGAGCTGGCCGAGCGCGCCACGCAGCGGCGTGTAACCCCGCGCGACGTACTGCGAGGCGGCTTCGGTCAGGCCGATGACCACGAGCCTCCAGCGCAGCTGCGCTCCATAGCGCCACTCCACCACGCGCAGCGCCGGGCTCTCCGAATATGCCCACGGGCAGGCGGGATCGCTGTAGAGGGTCACGTCGATCATAAGGTTGATGCCTCAAGTATATCCGCGAGCTGCCTGCCGGGCTTGCCCACATCTCCGGCGATCGCGTCGGCCCGGGTGACGGAGGCCGATTCAAAGCCGGCTCTGCGCAGCGCCGCGGTCGCCTCGTCGGCGCTGTCGAAGTGCAAATAGACCCGGCCCCGGACAAACGCCGACAGCGCGACCCGAAACGCCCGCATCTCGAGCGTCTGCGCGCTCCCGAGGTGCAGATCGGAGATGTAGCGGCCCGTCGAGAAGCCCGACAGCGTTTCGGCGAAGCGCCGCCACAAGCCTTCGATGTCCCGCGGAGACAGGTAGCCGAGCAGACCCTCGGTGATGATCGCCAGCCCCGCACGGGGGTCGAGCTCGGCCACCAGCGCGGCTAGGCTGGCCGGACCGCGGCCGCGCAGCGCATCGAGCTCGCGGACCTGATGGCGTTCGCCGAGCGAGCCGATCCGCTGCAGCGCGAGCCGCTTGCGCGCCGCCATCGCCTCCAGGTCGCCCTCGAAGTAGGCGATCTGCTCACCGTAGCGCTGCGCAAACCGCCACCCGCGGGGAGACAGCCCGGCCGCCACCTCGATCACCTGGGTCATCCCGTGCTGCTCGATCGCTTGCTCGAGCAGGGCGTCGATCGCGCGGTGGCGCGCGAGCAGGTAGGGCTCCAGGGAAGGCCGGCCGAGCGCCTGTCCAGCGAGCATCAGCGGTTGCAGCGACTCGAACAGCAGCCGTCCCTCGAGCGTCGTCAACTCGGGGTGCGAGAGCCCGTTGCGCGCCCACACGTAACCGGTGTAGTGGGCTGTCGGGCTGATCGCGTCCGAAGCGCTCGCCGAGAGCCTCATCGGCGGTCGAGCTCCGCGAGGCGATCGAGCAGCTCCGCCTGCGCGGCGTTGATCTTCTGGCGCGCATCGTCGAGGCCGAACCATTGCGCGCGGTCGACTTCGGGGAACTCGCGCATGCGCCCCGAGCGCGGCGGCCACTGCACGAGGAACGTGTTGCTGTGGATGTCCGTGGCGTCGAGGTCACCGCCCAGCGCCCACACGCGGACGCGCTTGCCCGACTTCTGCTTGATCTCACCGAGATCCGACGGCTTTCCCGGAGGCGGTGCTGACCCCAGCTCCTCCTCGAACTCGCGCCGCGCCGCGGCCAGCGGATCCTCGCCGGGGTCGTACTCGCCCTTCGGGATCGACCAGGCGCCCGTGTCTCGCCTCGCCCAGTACGGCCCCCCCGGATGCACGAGCAGCACCTCGAGCGCCCCGCCGACGCGGCGGTGCAGCAGGATCCCCGCGCTGCGGGGCGATGAGTTTCGGTTCTTCACCGGGCCTGACGAAGACAAGCGCAAGGCATATTGACGCTTTCAAGCAACTGTCAAGCAAGTCGTGTTCAATCGCCGGGGCCGCCGGGACGAGGTCGCGAGGCATGACGATTGTCACGGCTGATTTCGGCCACGCGCCACTTACGGCGGCAGCAGCCCATGGCTACGCTGCGGCGCGGAAATAGATTCGGAGGTAGACAAACAGATGAGAAAACTTGCCGCCTGGTGCTTCAAGCACCGCGTGATCACGATCTCGGCCTGGATCGTGGGGCTCGTCGCGTTGACCGCGATCCACTCCGCGGCCGGCAGCGCGTTCAGTAACAACTTCGACCTACCGCACACGCAGAGCTTCGACGCGATCCGGCTGCTGGAGAAGAACGCCCCGCGCGCCTCGGGCGAAACCGACCAGCTGGTGATCGCCGTGCGCAACGGCAAGGTCACCGACCCCGCGGTCCGCGCCCAGGCGCAGTCGCTGCTCGCGACCGTGGTAAGGCAGCCGCACGTGTCGACCGTGACGTCCCCGTATGCGCCTGGGGCCCAGCGCCAGATCTCGCCCTCGGGCCAGGTGGCGTTCGCGAACATCACCTTCGACAGCGCCTCGAACAAGAACGAGATCACGACCTCGGCCGCGAAGGCGTTCGTGACAAAGATCACCTCGGCGTCGACGAGCGGCCCCCATGGCGTCGAGTTCGAGGTCGAGGGCAACATCGCCCGCAGCGGCAACCAGAGCAACCAGTCCAGCGGCCTCATATTCGGCTTCCTGGCCGCCGCGATCGTGCTGTTCATCGTGTTCGGCTCGCTGCTGGCGATGGCGCTGCCGTTGGTGACGGCCGGGCTCTCGCTCGGCACCGGGATCGCCGTCATCGGCCTGTTCTCTCACGTGATGACGATGGCGTCGTTCTCGAGTGAGCTCGCGCTTCTGATCGGCCTCGGGGTCGGCATCGACTACGCGCTGTTCATCGTCACCCGCTACCGCCAGGCCCTGCTCCGCGGCCTATCGCGAGAGCAGGCGACGGTCGAGTCGCTTGACACCTCGGGGCGCGCGGTGCTGTTCGCCGGCCTGATCGTCTGCATCGCGATGCTGGGCATGTTCGCGCTCGGCGTCAGCTTCCTCTACGGGGTCGCGGTAGCGGCGGCGATCGCGGTCGCGTTCACGGTGCTCGCGGCGCTGACGCTGCTGCCGGCGATGCTCGGCTTAGTCGGTGGGCTCGTCCCGCGCCGGCGGGAGCGGCGGGCGCTGCGCGAGGGCAAGTTCAGCGTCACCGACGAGTCACCGCTGTGGGCGCGGTGGACGGGGGCGATGCAGAAGCGCCCGGCGGCCTTCGCGGCCATCTCCGCGCTGGTGATGATCGTGATCGCGATCCCGTTCTTCTCGATGCGGCTCGGCTCGGCAGACTCCGGCAGCGATCCGGCCAGCTCGACCACACGCAAGGCCTATGACCTGCTCGCCAAGGGCTTCGGTCCCGGCTACAACGGCCCGCTGCAGCTCATCGCCCAGGTGGGCTCGCCCGCCCAGCGGGCGGCCTTCGTCCGCGTCGAGCAGGCAGTCGCGCGGACTGCCGGGGTCGTCGGCGCGACCCGGCCGGCGTTCATCCGCGGCGCCGGCGGACGCTCCTCGGTGGCGCTGGCGAACGTCTACCCGAAGGGGTCGCCCCAAGACGCGTCGACCTCCGACCTCCTGCACCAGGTCCGCGGGCAGATCGTCCCTGCCGCCTCGCGAGGCACGGGCGTGCAAGTGCTGGTGGGTGGGACCACGGCGATCTTCGATGACTTCAGCCACGTGCTGTCGAGCAAGCTGCCGCTGTTCATCGGGATCGTCGTGCTGCTCAGCTTCCTGCTGCTGATGGCGGTCTTCCGCAGCCTGCTGATCCCGCTGACGGCGGCGCTCATGAACATGCTCTCGGCCGGCGCGGCGTTCGGCGTCGTCACGGCGGTGTTCCAGCTCGGCTGGGGCGACGCGCTGCTGGGGATCGACAAGGCCGGTCCGATCGAGGCGTTCCTGCCGGTGCTGATGTTCCCGATCCTGTTCGGCCTGTCGATGGACTACAACGTGTTCCTGGTCACCCGCATCTACGAGGAGTGGCACCGCCGCGGGGACAACCGCGCCGCGGTCACCCACGGCCTGGCGGCGACGGGGCGCACGATCACGGCCGCGGCGGCCATCATGGTGCTCGTGTTCGGCGCCTTCGTGCTCGGCGGCGAGCGGATCATCGAGCTGTTCGGGGTTGGGCTCGCGAGCGCTGTCCTGCTCGATGCTCTAATCGTGCGCTCGGTGCTGGTGCCGGCGGTGATGATGCTGCTCGGCGAGCACAACTGGAAGCTTCCGGCATGGCTCGACCGGCTGCTCCCGCACCTCAACGTGGAGGGGACCGCGAGCCGGGACGAGAGCCGCGAGCCGGCGCCTACGGAAGCACACCCACCCATGCCCGAGCCGGTGTCGGGCTGACGAGGTGGGCGAGGTGCTCCACGTTGGTCGATCTCGACACGCTCAGGCAGAGAAACCGCCTCTGGCGCCACCCGCGAGCGGAGCTTCGTGACCGCGATCACCGTCGCCGCCAGGCAGAAGCCGGCCGCGACGGTGAACGCCAGGTCAAAGCCGTCAGTGACCGCCCGCGCCGCGCCGGCCCCCACCGGCCCGGCTCCCGCCTCGCCGCTCGTCTGGGCGCTGGCGATCGTGCTGAGGATCGCGAGGCCGAGCGCGCCGCCCATCAGCCGCGAAGTGTTGAGCAGCCCCGAGCCGAGGCCGCTCTGCGGGCCGGTCACGTCCTGCATCGCCACGATCGTCGCGGGCACGAGCGAGAAGCCCATCCCGAGCGCGGTCAGCAGCGCGCCGGCGAGCACCGTGCCAACGTAGTCGCCACCCGGGGCGATGCGCGTCAGCAACAGCATCCCGGCCAGCATCGACAGCATGCCGGCGGTGATCACGCGCCGGGCGCCGAAGCGCGCGACGACGCGCGGCGCGAGCGTCGAGCCGGCGAAGATCGAGAGCGTCATCGGCAAAAAGCTGAGCCCCGCCTCGATCGCGTCGTAGTGGAGCACCTGCTGCAGGTAGAGCGTGATGAAGAACCACGCCGGGAAGTTCGCCGCGTACATCAGCAGCATCACCAGGTTCGCGGCGCGCAGCTGGCCGTGGCGGAAGATCGACAGCGGGACGAGCGGCGCCCGGGCGACCTTGGCCTCGACGAACGCGAACGCGGCCAGCAGCAGCACGCCCGCGGCCAGCGGCGAGAGGACGCCGAGCGATCCCCAGCCGAGCGTGTCGGTGCGGACGATCCCGAACGTGACTGCGATCAGGCCCGAGGTGATCAGCGTGGCGCCCAGAGCGTCAAAGTGGCGCGGGTGAGCGGGGTCGGTTACCGGCTTGATCGCCGGGATCGCGCGCAGGCCGAGCGTCACCACGATGGCGCCGAGCGGCACGTTGACGGCAAAGATCGCCTGCCACCCGAGCCACTGCGTGAGCACTCCGCCCAGCAGAGCGCCGGAGGAGGCGCCCAGGGCGCCCATCGCGCCCCACAGCCCGAGGCCGCGATTGCGTTCCGGGCCCTCGGGGAGGGTGCTGGTGATGATCGCCAGCGTCGCGGGCGAGGTCACCGCCCCGGCGATGCCCTGGACGGCACGGGCGCCGATCAGCAGCCCCTGCGAGCTCGCCAGCGCGCACGCGAGCGAGCTGACCGCGAACATCGCGGTGCCGGCGAGGAACACGCGCCGGCGGCCGAGCAGATCCGCCGAGCGCCCGCCGAGCATCAGCAGACCCGCGAAGGTGAGCGTGTAGGCGTTCACGACCCACTGCAGCCCGGTGGTCGAGAAGCCGAGTCCGTTGCGGATCGAGGGCAGGGCGACGTTGACGATTGAGACGTCGAGGATGACCATGAACTGCGCGAGGCAGACGACGAGCAGGACCAGGCTCGAGCTGCTCGCGCGGTTGGCCAAGAAGTTTCTGGTTGCTTTCATGGGTGGTAGTCTGCAATCATGCTTATCCAGGTACAAGAGAAGGAGTTATCCTGGTAGTGGAAATCCCCCCCATCGAATCTGACGTCCTTCCGCCCTCGACCGCACAGGCGGTCCTCGCCAACGGGGAGCTCCGCCGCGCCGAGCTGGCGGACTTTCTGAGAAAGCGTCGCGCGCACCTCAAGCCCGACGAGGTCGGGCTCCCGAGCGGTGGGCGTCGGCGCACGCCCGGGCTGCGTCGCGAGGAGGTCGCGCATCTCGCCGGGGTCGGCGCGACCTGGTACACGTGGCTCGAGCAGGGCCGTGACGTGCGCGCTTCGCTCGACGTGCTCGAAGCGCTCTCACGCGCGCTGCGGCTGACGCCCGCCGAGCGCACCCACCTGGTGCTGCTCGGGCGCGGCGAGGAGCCGCCTCCGTGCAAGTCCGCCGAGCGCGTGTCGTCGACCGTCAGGCGGCTGATCGAGAACCTCGGCCCCAATCCCGCGTTCGTGATCGGCCGGCGCTGGGACTACCTCGCCTGGAACGAGGCGATGACTGCGATCTTCGGCGACCTCGGCGCCGTCCCGCGCGCGGCGCGCAACCACGTCTGGATGCACTTCATGGACGCCGCGCGGCGCGAGCTGTTCCCCGACTGGGAGCGAAGCGCGCGGCTCGTGGTCGCGAAGTTCCGCGCCGACAGCGCGCGCCACATCGGTGACCCGGAGTTCGAGCAGCTGATCGGGACGCTTCGCAAGTCGAGCCCAGAGTTCTGCAGGGCGTGGAAGAAGCACGAGGTCGCGCGCAGCGGCGAGGGCCGCAAGGTGATCTGCCATCCCGTGGTCGGGACGATGGTGTTCGAGCACGCGGTGTTCAACCCCCAGGAGGCCCCCGAGCAGCGGCTGGTCCTGTACTCGCCGGTGTCAGAGGAGGACACCGCGGCGAAGCTCGCGCGGCTGCTCGCCGAATAGCTGCTAGCGCCCACCGGCGCCTGCTCGCCGAATAGCTGCTAGCGCCCACCGGCGGCTGATCGCGTCCAGCGGACCGGTACAGACGTACCGAAGCTCTGGTACATTTGTACCATTATGGCATCCGCGAACGCGAACACCCATGTCAGCCGCCGGGGGGCACGCGCCCGCGCCGTCCCCGAGCGTCCGCGCGGCGCGGCGCGGCGCGAGGCGCTGCTCGAAGCGGTCCTGCAGATCGTCGCCGAGGTCGGCGCGGACGCCGTCACGCACCGCCGGGTCGCGGAGGTTGCCGGGCTTCCGCTCGCCTCGACGACGTACTGGTTTGATTCCAAGGAGCACCTGCTGACCGCGGCGCTCGAACTCGCGGCCGAGCGCGATGTCGCGCGCTTGAAGGCCTACGTCGCCGAGCCCCCCGCTGGCGCGGACCCGATCGATGTCGCCGTCGGCGCGATCCTGGGGCCGCTGCACGAGGGCATGCAGGGCACTCGCGGATCGCTGGTCGCCACTTATGCGCTGCTGCTCGAGGCCGCGCGCCGGCGAGCGCTGCAGACTGTGGCCCGGCGCTGGAGCGACGCCTACCTGGAAGCGCTCGGCCGGCTGCTCGCGGTCGCGGGCTCAAGGGATCCCCGCGCCGACGCCGAGCTGCTGATCGCCGCCACGGATGGGCTGCTGATCGAGCAGCTCGCTTCGGGGAAGTCCACCGACCTGTGCCCCCGCCTTGCCCGGCTGACCGCGGCGCTGGTGGCGAGCCCGTGAGCGCGCTCCGTTCACGTCTGTTCGCGCCGTCCGGTCCAGACCGCGGCCCCGAGCACGGGATCGTGGTCCTGATCGGAGCCCTGCTCCTATTCGAGGCCTCGCTGTACTCGGCGGTCACGCCGGTGCTGCCCCACTACGCCCACACGCTGCACGCTTCCAAGCCGGCGATCGGGGTGCTCGCCGCCGCCTATCCGGCCGGGATGCTCCCCGGCTCGCTGATCGGCGCCTGGATCGCCGCCCGGGCGGGCGTCAGGCGCACGGTACTCGTCGGCCTGCTGCTGTTCGCGGTCTCGATCGCCGCGTTTGGGTTCGGGTCAGACATCGTCACGCTCGACGGGCTGCGGTTCGTGCAGGGCGCGGCCTGCGGCTGCATCTGGGGCGGCGGGTTGACGTGGGTGATCGCGGTGTCGCCGCGCGAGCGGCGGGGCGAGGTGCTCGGCTCGGTGATCGCATCCGCGATCTTCGGCACGCTGCTGGGCCCGGTGCTCGGAACGCTCGCGGTGGCGCTCGGAACCCAGATCGTGTTCTCGTTTGTCGGGGCGGTGTCTCTCGCGCTGGCCGTGTGGACGCTCGATCACCCCGAGCCGCCGAAACCCGAGCCCGGGACCCGCACCCCGCTGCGCGCGCTGGCCCGCAGCCCGCGGATCATGCTCGGCTTCTGGCTGATCCTGCTCGAAGCGTGCACGCTCGGCGCCACCGGCACCCTTCTCCCGCTGCGCCTGTCGCGATTCGGCGCCTCGGGAGTCGCAATCGGCGCGACCTTCCTGGTCGCGTCGCTGCTGAGCACGATCATCGCCCCCTCGATCGGGCGCCTGGTGGACCGCCGCGGGGCGGGGCTGCCGCTGTGCCTCGGCCTGACGATCGCCGCGGCGCTGCTCGCGACGCTGCCCCTGGCCCAGTCGGCGCTGGCGCTGGCCGTCATCACCGTGATCACGCTCGGCGGCCCGCTGACCGCGTACACGATCCCCGCGATGTCGGTGATCACCGAATCGGCCGAGCGTTCCGGGATCGCGCTGGTGGTCGCGACGATGGTGTTGAACCTTGCCTGGGCGACCGGTGAGACGATCGGCGCTCCGGCGGCGGCCAGTATCTCCCAGGCGACCAGCGACGCGGTGCCGCTGCTGCTGCTGGCCGCGATCATGGTGGTGACGCTCGGGCCAGTGCTCAAGGCACGGTTGACCGCGCCGGCCACGAGCGCCCCGACCGCCGAACCGGCGGGCCGGGAGTCCGCGGGCGCTTCGCCCGAGAGCGAGCGCGTCACCGTGGGGAGCAGGTGAGCAATTGAGCGCCAGCCGCAGCGGCGGCGAGTACCCGACCCTGCTCTCGCCGGTCGAGATCGGGCCGCTGACGCTGCGAAACCGCGTCGTCTCGACTTCGCATCAGACCGGGCTCGTCGAGGATCACCTGCCGACCGCTGATCTCATCGCTTACCACGAGGCCCGCGCTCGCGGCGGCGTCGGGGCGATCTTCCTCGAGGCGACGGCGGTCCACGCCAACGGGCTGCTGACCTCTCACACCGTGGGCGGCTTCCTGCCCGGGATCGTGCCCGTCTACCACCGTCTCTCAGAGCGCCTCCACGGGCACGGCGCGGGCCTGATCGTCCAGTTGCTGCACGGCGGCCGCGAGCAGATATCCGCCGCGCCGAGACCGCCGGCGGTCGCGCCGTCGGCGGTCCCCAGCCTGCGCTTCAAGAGCGAGCCGCGAGCGCTGACGCTGCGCGAGATCGGCGAGCTGATCGAGGGATACGCCACCTGCGCCAGTCTCGCCGCGCAGGGCGGCGTCGACGGCATCGAGGTGTCGATGTCGCACGGCTACCTCCCGGCCCAGTTCCTCTCGCCGTTGTCAAACCGCCGGGCTGACGGCTACGACGGCTCGCTGTCGGCGCGGCTGCGCTTCTCGCTCGAGATCCTGGAGGCGGTTCGCGCGGCCGCCGGCGAGCGGCTCGCTGTCGGCGTGCGGCTGTCGGCCGACGAGCTAGTCCCGGGAGGGCTCGGCATCGAGGAGTGCGCCGAGGTCACCGCGCGCCTGCACGACGGCGGGCTCGTCGATTACGTCTCGCTCGTCCTCGGCCACTCCGCCTTCCCGGCCGCCTCGACGTGGATCGCGCCGCCCCCGCCCGTGCCCGCGGGCGCAATCGCCGAGCCCGCGGCGGCGATCCGCGCGGCGGTGCCCGACGTCAAGTTGCTCGCGACCACGCGGCTGGTCGACCTCGCTGCCGCCGAGGCGCTGGTGGCGCGGGGCACCGCCGACCTGGTCGGGATGACGCGCGCGTTGATCGCCGACCCCGAGCTCGTGAGCAAGGCGATCGCGGGGCGCGCCGAGGAGGTGATCGAGTGCGTCGGATGCAACCAGGCGTGCATCGGGCATTACCACGCCGGAGTCCCGATCGGCTGCGCGGTCAACGCCCGCACCGGGCGCGAGCTGACCTTGGCGCCCCCGAAGCCGACGACGGGGCCAAAGGCGCCCGAGCCGCGCGCCGTGCGGCGCCGCGTGCTGGTGATCGGCGCGGGACCGGCCGGCGCCGCAGCGGCGCTCGAGGCGGCAGCCCACGGCGATGCCGCCATGCTGGTCGAGCGCGAGGACGAGATCGGGGGACAGCTGCGGTTGGCCGGTCTCGCCCCAGCGCACGCCGAGGTCTGGGAGCGATACCGCCGCTCTACAGCGGCGCGGCTGCACGCCGCCGGGGTCACGATCAAGCTCGGCGTCGAGGCCGACGCTCAGCTGGCGGAGGGCTACGAGCTCGTGGTTCTCGCCACTGGCGCGCGAGCCTACGACCCGGAGCTCGCGATCAGCCAGGCTGCGGTGTGCCAGGCGTGGGAGGCGATCCGTGATCCCCGAGCGGTCGGCGCGCCCGCGCTGGTGGCCGATTGGGGCGGCGGTTGGGATGGGCTCGACGCCGCCGAGCGCCTGGCTGGCGCCGGCGTCGAGGTGACGCTCGCCTGCGCGGCCCCGGTCCCGGGCGAGACGCTTCACCAGTACCAGCGCAACCTGTATCTCGCCCGCCTGGACGAGCTCGGCGTCGAGATCCTCCACCACCACGAGCTGACCGCGGCTGACGGCCGGCCGGCGCTGCGCCATGTCTTCTCCGGCGCCGCGAAGCCGCTGCCGGCGCTCGCGACGCTGGTCCTCGCCCAGGGTCGCGTCCCGGTGGATGAGCTGTGGTCAGAGCTCGAGGCCCACCCGGGCGCCATCCGCGCCGGTGACGTACTCAGTCCGCGCACGCTCGAGGAGGCGGTGCTCGAGGGGACGCTGGCGGTCGCGAGCTGACGCCGCGCGGCGGCGGCCGCTCACGGCGGTGGGGCTACTCGCGCGAGTGCCCGGTGCAGAAATGGATGCGCGACGCCAAGCTCGAAGAGATCGAGGAGGGCACCTCCGACATCCAACGGCTGGTGATCTCCCGGCGGCTGCTGCGCTGACGGCTCCGGCACGCGTACGCGCCGTCGTGGCCACAGGCTCAGCCCCCAACCGGCTCCTCGGTGACGTCGCGCGCGACCAGCGCGGCGTACACGCCGCGGCGCTCGAGCAGCTCCTCATGGGTTCCGCGCTCGGCAATCGAGCCCTTGTCGAGCACGACGATC
>JBPCQU010000194.1:0-3971 GCA_050997795.1 Solirubrobacteraceae bacterium
CGGCCGACGTGCGGGGCCTGATCGAGGACGCGGCTGACGCGGCCGAGCGCGCCGTGCTCGAAGCGCCAGCGCCCGCCTAGCTCGGCCCTACGCGGTTCCTAGACTCAGGTCGAGCAGGCCACGATGCTCCGCACCCTTCTCGCCCACGCCGATGACGATCCGCAGACCGCCGCGCTCGCGCGCGAGGGTGGTGAGGCGTTCGTCTCCCAGTCGCTCCGTCCGTACCTGATCGCGGCCCTTTTCGATCGCGCCCCGGACCAGCCCGCGATCGTCGTCGCCCGCGACGACTGCGCCGCGCGTGACCTCGCGGCTGGCCTGAGGACCTGGCTCGAGCCCCGGCCCGTCCGTTACTACCCGAGTCGCGGCGTCACCTATGAATCCCATCTCGCGCCGCCCCCGCATCTCGTTGGTCTGCGGATCGCCGCGCTCGACGCGCTGCTCGATCCCCGCGACCAGGCGCCGGTCGTAGTCGTCAGCGCCGTCGCGCTGTCCGAGAAGATCCCGGATCCGACGATGCGACCGCACGGGTTCGAGCTCCGCGTCGGCGAGCTGATCGACCTCGACGAGTGCGCGCTGGACCTCGTCGCGGCTGGCTACGAACGCGTGGACCAGGTCGAGGACCGGGGCCAGTTCGCGATCCGGGGCGGCCTGCTCGACCTCTTCCCGGCGACTGAGGACCGTGCCGTCCGGGTTGACCTGTTCGGCGACGAGATCGAGCGCTTGAGCTGGTTCTCCACCTTCACGCAGCGCTCGCTGGGCGACGCCGAGGTGGTCGAGGTCGCGCCGGCGGCCGAGCTCGCGCCCGAGCACCGCGAGCTGGCCGAGATCGCCGCGCTCGAAGACGCAGCCGACCGCCCGGACATCGCCGAGCTGCTGCCGGTCGAGAACTTCCACTCCTTCTTCGAGCTCGCCGCCGGCGGGGCGAGCGTGATGGTCGCTGGCGAGGAGGAGCTCGCATCTGCGCTCGCCGATCACTGGCAGGACGTGACCGCGGCGTTCCACGACGAGGACGCGCACCACCTGTACGTCGCCCCGGAGCAGATCCTCGGCGAGCTCGAGGCCCGCGTCCGGATCCGGCTCTCGAGCATCGACCAGGATCAGCGCTTCGCGTTTCGCGCCCAGGCCGCCGACATCGCGGCGCGCGGTCTCAAGGAGGCCGAGCCCGAGCTCGAGAAGCTCGCCCGCTCGGGCTATCGGACCGTGCTCACGTTCGCCCGGCGAGGTGAGGGCGAGCGGCTCGCCTACAACCTGGGGCGGCTGAAGGTCAAGTGGCTCGGCGAGGCTGAGGGGGCGGCTGCGGGCGCGGGCAGGATCACGCTCGCCCACGCCCGCCTGACGACTGGGTTCATCGCGCCCCAGTTCCACCTCGCCGTGATCCCGGATCATCGTCTGCTCCACCGCCGCCGGGCTCCGGACAGCCCTGGCCGCGAGCGCAGGCGCGGCATGCTGCGGAGCTTCGCCGACCTGCGCACAGGCGACATCGTGGTCCACGAGGACCACGGCATCGCGCGCTTTGCCGGCTTTGACACCAAGACGGTCGCGAACGTCACCCGCGACTACCTGTACCTCGAGTACGCGGGCTCTGACCGCGTGTTCGTGCCGGTCGACCAGCTGGCGAAGATCAGCCGCTACGTCGGTGCCGGCGGGGGGCACCCACCGCTGTCCAAGCTCGGCGGGTCGCGCTGGGAGGCGCTCAAAGCGCGGGCACGCCGGGCCGCCCAGGAGCTGGCCGGCGAACTTTTGCACCTCTACGCGGAGCGCAAGCGCCGCGCCGGTCACGCCTTCGGGTTCGACAGCGACTGGCAGCGGGATTTCGAGGACGCGTTCCCATTCACCGAGACGCCCGACCAGCGCGACGCGATCGAGTTCGTCAAAGCCGACATGGAGGCGCCGCGACCGATGGACCGGCTGATCTGCGGCGACGTCGGCTACGGCAAGACCGAGGTGGCCCTGCGCGCGGCGTTCAAATCGGTTCAGGACGGCAAGCAGGTGATGCTGCTCGTCCCCACGACCATCCTGGCCCAGCAGCACTACGGGACCTTCTCCGAGCGCCTGGCCGACTACCCGGTGACGATCGAGCAAGTCTCGCGCTTCCGACCGGTGGCCGAACAGAAGGACGTCGTCGCGCGGTTCGCCAGCGGCGAAGTGGACATCCTGATCGGGACGCACCGCTTGCTGTCGCGTGACGTGCGGGCGCGTGATCTCGGCCTCTTGATCGTGGATGAGGAGCAGCGCTTCGGGGTCAAGCAGAAAGAGCTCCTGCGCCAGCTCAAGCTCAAGGTCGACGTGATCTCGATGAGCGCGACGCCGATCCCCCGCACGCTGCAGATGTCGCTCGCGGGGGTGCGTGACATCAGCGTGATCGAGACCCCGCCCGAGGGCCGGCGCCCCGTCAAGACATACATCGGGGAGTACGACGAGGAGCTCGTGCGCCGGGCGCTGCTGCGCGAGAAGGAGCGCCACGGCCAGGCGTTCTTCCTCCACAACCGGGTCGAGACGATCGAGGAGACGGCGGTCCGTTTGCGCGGGCTGTGTCCGGGGATGCGGTTCGAGGTCGCCCACGGGCAGATGGACGAGCGCCAGCTCGAGCGGCGGATGCTCTCGTTTCTGCGCGGCGACGCCGACGTGCTCGTCTGCACGAGCATCATCGAATCGGGGATCGACATCCCGCAGGCCAACACGCTGGTGGTCGAGCGCGCCGACGCGTTCGGCCTCTCGCAGCTGTACCAGATTCGCGGTCGGGTGGGGCGCTCTCGCGAGCGTGCGTTCGCCTACCTGCTGTATCCGAGCGCGGCGGCGCTGACGCCCGAGGCGGCGGCGCGGCTGTCGGCGCTGTCTGACTACACCGAGCTCGGCGCCGGCTTCAAGGTCGCGATGCGCGACCTCGAGCTGCGCGGCGCGGGCAACCTGCTGGGCGACGAGCAGTCGGGCCACGTCGCGGCGCTCGGTTTCGAGCTCTACATGCAGATGCTCGACGAGGCGGTGGCCGAGTCCGAGGGTGCGCACGGCTCGGGCTCAGAGGACGAGTGGGAGCCGGTGCGACTCGACGTCGACGTCGACGCCTACGTGCCGGCCGACTACATCCCCTACGAGCAGGCCAAGGTCGATGTTCACCGCCGGATCGCGGCTTCGCGGGAGGTCGCGGACCTCGCGCTCCTGCGCGACGAGCTCGATGATCGCTTCGGAGAGCTCCCGGAACCGCTGCGGAACCTGATCGCGCTCCAGCAGGCGCGGATCAAGCTGGGGCAGGCAGGCGCCCGGACCGTCACGTTCAGGGGCGACCGGCTCGCGATGACGCCGATCGAGCTCGACTCCGTTCGCGCCAAGAAGATCCGGGCCGAGATCCCCGAGGCGCTGTATGAGTCCGGCAAGTCACAGCTCTCGGTGCGCGTCCCCAAAAACCCTGAGCAGCGCTTCCCGGCGATCGTGAGGGCGGCCGACGTGCTCCTGTCGGTAACCCGCGAGGCGGAGGCGCAGGCAGCGGCCGAGGCGGCCTGAGCACCGCGCGTCGCCCGCCACCAGCCGTCCACTTATGGGTTGCGTAAGAGCTGCGCCGGTTGGGCAACCTGATCGGGCCGCGGCCGCTACTATCGCCGCAAGGTCCCATGAAGCGGTTGAAGTCCATCCCGGCGCTTGGCGCCTTTTTTGTGCTCATCGCGCTCGCTGTCTCGGGCTGCGGGAGCGCCATTCCCGGCAACTCGGTCGCCGTAATGGCCGGCAACCCGATCACCACCAAGATGTTCAACCACTGGATGTACGTGGCGGCGACGACCCAGGCCGCCCAGTCCCCCGGTCAGCCAGTGATCGTGCCCAACGACCCGCCGAGCTTCGACCATTGCATCGCCCAGGCGCGCGCGAAGATTCCCGCGCTCCGCAAGACCGCCGACAAGCAGCTGAGGGCCGACTGCAAGCAGCTCTTCACGTCGCTCTCCAGTCAGGTGCTGGGCTTTCTGATCACCTCCTACTGGTAT
>JBPCQU010000242.1:0-5056 GCA_050997795.1 Solirubrobacteraceae bacterium
CGCGCCGACATGAGCGAAGAGCTGCGCAAGGACCGCGCATGAACCAGCTCGAGAAGGAGGCCTACCTCCGCGAGTACTCGATCCTGAAGTCCGAGGGCAAGCCGTTCTTCCCGTACGCGATCGCCAAGGACTCGTGGATGGCGGTCGTCGTGATGATCACGATTATCGCGATGTCGATCGTCCTCGGCGCCGAGCTCGGCCCGAAGGTCGACCCGACGACGACGACGTACGTGCCGCGTCCGGAGTGGTACTTCTACTTCTTGTTCGAGGTCCTGCGGATCGTCAAGCCGCCCTCGCTCGTGCCGCTCGCCGCGATCGGCGTGCCGACGATCGCGATGATCCTGCTCTTCCTGCTGCCGTTCTATGACCGCAGCCCGGAGCGCCGGATCGAGCGCCGCCCGGTCGCGCTGGCCGCGGGCCTGGCGACGATCTTCGCCATGGCCTACCTGACCTACTCGGGCGCCTCGACGGGATCGCCGAACTCGGTGGACATGAAGCCGCCCTCGAACCTGACCCCGGTGCAGGTCGCGACCTTCAACGCCGGCGCGGAGGTCGTCGGCCAGTCGGGCTGTCTGGCCTGCCACGTGCTCGGCGAGAACGGCAACAACGGCCCCGGTCCGCCGCTGACCCACATCGGATCGATCCGCCGGCCGGACGCGATCGCGTCGACGCTGCGCAACCCGACCGCGCCGATGCCCTCGTTCTCGAGCCTCGCCCAGGAGCACCCGCAGAAGTTTCAGAACCTGGTCAACTTCCTGGCCGAGCTCCAGTAGGACCGGACCGGGCCGGCGCCAGCGCCATGACGGCGAGCGCATCACTCGGCGCCACGGCGCCCCCTTCGGGCACGCTCGCCGAGCCCCAGGTGCGGGCGATGTTCGATCGGATAGCGGGCGTGTATGACCGCATGAACGCGGTCATGACGGCGGGGCTTCACCACCAATGGCGTCGCCGGGCGGCGGATCTCGCGGCGCTCGGACCGGGGGGACGGGCGCTCGACGTGGCCACCGGCACCGGAGACCTCGCCTTCGAGCTCGCCCGTCGCGTCGCCCCCGGCGGCACGGTGGTCGGCGCCGACTTCTCCGAGGGGATGCTCGCGCTCGCGCGCGCGAAGGCGAGCGCCGTCTCTGGCCCGCCGGCCGGGGTAGAGCTTCGCTTCGAGCGGGCCAACGCTCTGTCGCTCCCGTACGCCGACCACGAGTTTGACGCCGCGACGGTGGGCTTCGGCGCGCGCAACTTCGCCGACCTGGAGCGTGGCTTGAGCGAGATGGCGCGCGTCGTGGCGCCCGGTGGCCGCGTGGTGGTGCTCGAGATCACTACCCCGACCCGGCCGCCACTCTCGACCTTCCTCGAGTTGTGGTTTGACCGGCTCGTGCCGGCGCTCGGCCGCCTCGCCGGGGACGCCGAGGCCTACAGCTATCTGCCGAGCTCGGTCAGGCGCTTCCCGGCGCCAGAGGAGCTGGCCGGCGTGATGTGGCGCTGCGGGCTGCGCCGCATCGGTTACGTGCTGACGGCCGGCGGCATCATCGCGCTGCACGTCGGCGAGGTGCCTCGGTGAGCGTCGTCGAGGGGGTCGTTGAGGCCGGCGGCGAGTCCGCCTCGCGCCTGATCGAGCGTCTAGAGCGGCGGATGGCCGAGCTCGTCAGCGCTCACGGGCCCTTGCTCGCTCGTTACGGCGGTGACACGATCGCCGCGGGCGGCAAGCGGCTGCGCCCGTTGCTGGTGTTCCTCGCTGCCGGGGCGCCGCCTCCCGAAACCGATGGGCTGCTCCGCGCCGCGGTCGCGGTCGAGCTCGTGCACAGCGCGACGCTCGTACACGACGACGTGCTGGACCGCTCGCCGTTGCGTCGCGGCCGGCCGACTGTGGTCGCGGCCGCCGGGCGTCGGCTCGCCACCGCCACCGGCGACTTGCTGTTCTCGCGTGCCTTCGCCGAGCTGGCCGGGACGCGCTCGTTGCCTTCGGTGCGCGTCCTCTCTCGCGCGAGCTCGGAGCTCGCGGCCGGAGAGCTCATGCAGCGCGCCGACGCTTGGACGGCGGTGACGGTGCAGCGCTACCTCGACCGCTGCCGGCTGAAGACTGCGGTGCTGTTTCGCGCCGCCTGCGAGCTCGGTGCGATCGAGGGAAGTGGCCCGGTCGATGCGCTGGGCGGCTTCGGGGAGCAGATCGGAGTGGCGTTCCAACTGCTGGATGACGTGCTCGACGTCGAAGGACCGCCCGAGCGCACCGGCAAGCCGCGCGGGGCCGACCTGCTCGACGGCACGGTCACGCTGCCGTTGCTGATCGCTCGCTCGCGTGACCCCGCGCTCGACGCGCTCGACCCTCGCGAGGTCAGGACCCCGGATCAGGCCGCCGCAGTGTGCGAGCGGATTGCCGCATCCGGCGCGCTGGAGGCGGCCAGAGAGCGGGCGCTGAGACTGATCGCCGGGGCGAAGGCGCTCCTGCCGCCACTCCCGAGCCGGCAGCGCGCCGCGCTCGAGCTGGTGGCCGACGGGGTCGTGGAGCGCTACTCGTAACGGCGGCAGCCGCCGGGTCTAGAAGTCCTCGGGGAGGATCAAGCCGGTCTGCAGCGCGGCGGCGAAGCGGTCGATCTCCTCGGTCATGTTCGCGCGCGTCAGCCGCCGGAGGTCGCCGAGCATCTCCTCCAAGGCTTTGTCCAGCTGCTCCTCGAACGCATCGACCTGGTCCTGGTCGAACACGCCGGCCGCGGCCCAATCGCATTCGGGGCAGCGGAGCGTGAGCTCCCAGAAGCCCCCCGTGGTGGTCTCACCCCATGCGACGGGCTGGACGAGCTGCGAGCTGCACTCAGGACACACGTGTAGCCCTTGCGTCGTCGCCGGCTCGACCGGGAAGCGCACCACTTCGATCGAGCGCCCGCTGGGGAGCTCGATGCGGCGGACGGAGTGGCTGTCGGGATTCTGGTCCATTGCTCCTCGCCGCGTATATCGGCGGCGTGAGTCAAGACCTTGAGAAGCGGCGCCAACGCGTGTGGACGCGCCGCCTCGGGGAACCAGGGCGTGGCCGTCTCGCCAGCCCACCCGGTGGACCCAGCGCCCGCTACGCTTGGTGGCCCCCACTCGGAGGCCTGGCGATGTTCCGCAACCCAACTACAGATCTGATCGTGGTGCTCGTGATCGTGCTGCTCATCCTCGGGCCCAAGCGGCTTCCCGGCCTCGGCAAGAGCCTTGGCCAGGGGATGCGCGAGTTCAAGGAATCGATCTCGGGCGACTCCAAGGACGAGCCCGAGGAGAAGCCCGCCATTCCAGCGCCAGCGCCAGCGCCGGTGACGGACCCGACGTCGGGCCCGGGGGAGCAGCGCGTCCCGAGCTCGGAGCGCGAGTCGGCCGAGGTCAGCTCCGAGCGTAACTCCTAGCGCTCGGCCGGAGGGAGACAGGATGCCGAGGGTTCTGCGGCCCGTCGGCCACGAAGATCGCCTGAGCATCGTCGACCATCTCGACGAGCTCCGGACCCGGCTGATGGTCTGCGGCGCAGCGCTGGTCGTCGCGTTCGGGATCTGCTTTTGGCAGAACGGCGCAGCGCTGAGCCTGCTCAACCGTCCGCTGCACTTTGTGTCGCAGACTCAGGCCAACCATCTGTCGGGGCTGACCCGGGACTCGGTCAAGGAGGCGCGCGACCTCGCGGGACTCGGCGCCGCCCTGAAGGGACTGTCCAATTCCAACAGCTCGGCCTTCACCCTCCAGGACCGAGCTCTACTAGCGCTCGGGGCGCACTACGCGACCGATGCGGGAAGGGCGCTGCCGCAGTCGACCCCCAGCAACATTCCGATCACGATCGGGGTCGGCGAGCCGTTCACCACCACCTTGACGGTCTGCTTCTACTTCGCGCTGCTGCTCGCGCTCCCGGTGCTGCTCTACCAAGGCTACGCGTTCGTGATCCCCGCGCTCAGTCCCCAGGAGCGCAAGCTGGCGCTGCCGATCATGCTCGCCGCGCCGGTGCTGTTCGTGATCGGCGTCGTGTTCTCGTACCTGGTCGTGCTTCCTCCCGCGGTTCGCTTTCTGCAGGGCTACAACAGCTCACACTTCCAGGCCCTCGTCCAGGCCAAGCCGCTGTACTCATTCGAGGTCCTGACGATGGCTTCGATCGGGCTCGCGTTCCAGCTGCCGCTCGGGCTGCTCGGGCTGCAGCGCGCGGGGATCATCAACGGCAGCACCCTGACCCGCCACTGGCGCTACGCTACGGTCATCATCGCCGTGATCGCTGCGGCGATGCCAGGGGCAGATCCGGTCACCACCGCGCTGGAGACGCTGCCACTGGTGATCCTGTTCTTGGCCAGTATCGTGATGCTCAAGCTCGCCGATCGTCGTGACGCCGCACGAGCGATGGCCGAGCTGACCACGATCGACGACGACCCAGACCCCTAGCCCTACCAGATGCTCTTCGATCTCCGTGCCCGTGGACGGCGCCGCACCGTGCAAGTGGTCTATCTCGGCCTGGCGGTCCTGATGGGCGGCGGCTTGGTCCTGTTCGGCGTCGGCTCTGGCAACGGCGGCGGCGGGCTCCTGGGCGGGCTCTCCGGCAGCGGGTCGGGCGGCAACCAGGCCCAGGTGCTGAGCCAGCAGGAGAAAGCAGCGCTCAAGCAGACACGCCTGGACCCGGCTGATCCAGCCGCGTGGTCAGCGCTGGTCAGCGCGCGCTGGACCAACGCCAGCTCGGGCAACAACTACAACCCAACCACCGGCGCGTTCACCGCCGCCGGCAAGAAGGAGCTCGAGGCGACGACACAGGCCTGGCAGCGCTACCTGCAGCTGACCAAGACGCCGGATCCCAACCTGGCGCTGCTCGCCGCCCGAGCCTACGGCCAGCTCGCCGACTACGCCGGCGAAGCCAGCGCCTGGGAGATTCAGGCGGCCGCGAACCCGGGCGCCGCCAAGGGCTACGAGTGCCTCGCTGCCGCGGCCTACGCGGCCAAGCAGACGCGCAAAGGCGACCTGGCGCTGACCAAGGCGCTCAGCCTGGTGCCCAAGCTGAGCCGCCCCCAGCTCAAGACCGCGATCCAGGCGGCCAAGACGACGCCCTCGACCGCCCAGTCCTGCTGAGCTC
>JBPCQU010000261.1:0-11870 GCA_050997795.1 Solirubrobacteraceae bacterium
CCCCGCCAACCTCCAATGGGTGGTCAACGGCTATACGCTGATCTTCGGCGGCTTTCTGCTGCTCGGCGGCCGCGCCGCTGACCTGATCGGGCGCAAGCGGCTGTTCGTCGCCGGGGTGGTCCTGTTCTCGGTGGCGTCGCTGATCAACGGATTCGCCCAGTCCTCCGGGATGCTGATCGCCGGGAGGGCCCTGCAGGGACTCGGCGGCGCGCTCGTCTCCCCCGCCGCGCTGTCGATCGTCACCACCACGTTCACCGACGGCGAGCAGCGGACCAAGGCACTCGGCGTGTGGAGCGCGATCGCCGCCGGGGGCGCCGCGATCGGGCTGCTGATGGGCGGCGTGCTGACCGACATCGCCTCGTGGCGCTGGGTGTTCTTCGTCAACGTCCCGGTGGGCGTCGCGACTGTCGCCCTGGCGCTGCGCTACGTGGCCGAGTCGCGCCTCGACGTCGCCCGCAGGTCGTTTGACGTCGCCGGCGCGGTGGCCGTCACCGGAGGCCTGGTGGTGCTCGTCTACGCGATCGTCAAGGCGCAGGCTTTCGGCTGGGGCTCGCCCCGCACGCTCGCCCTCGGCGCGGTAGCGGTCGCGCTGCTGGCCGCCTTCGTGGCCATCGAGCGCCGCAGCCGGGCGCCGCTGATGCGGCTGAGCATCTTCCGCGTCCGCTCGCTGGCGGTGGCCGACACGGTCCTTCTGCTCGTCGCGTCGGGGATGTTCGGGATGTTCTTCTTCGCCTCGCTGTACGTGCAGGAGGTGCTCGGCTACAGCCCGCTCAAGGCCGGGCTGGCGTTCCTGCCCGTGACCGCCGGGATCATGATCGGCGCTGGCCTCGCGCAGCAGCTGATCCGCCGGATCGGCGTGCGCAACGTCGCTCTGGGCGGGGTCACAATCGCCACTGCCGGGATGCTCGTTTTGACCCAGCTGCCGGTCCACGGCAGCTACGCCGGCAACCTGCTCGTCGGGCTTTTGCCGATGAGCCTCGGGATGGGCCTGACGTTCGTGCCCATCACCCTGCTCGGAACGAGCGGCGTCTCAAGCGATGACAACGGGCTCGCGTCGGGGCTCTTCAACACCGCCCAGCAGGTGGGTGGCTCGCTGGGCCTGGCGATCCTGTCGACGCTGGCCGCGAGCCAGGCCAGTCGCCTGGCCCACTCCGGCACCAGCACCGTGCTGGCCGCGAAGGTGTCCGGCTACCACGTCGCGTTCTTGGGCGCGGCGATCATGCTCGCGATCGGCGCCGGGCTGCTCGCGCTGGCGCTCCGGCGCCAGCACATCACGGCAGTCGAGCTCGAGATCGCCGCCGCGGGGACGCCGGCCCCGGTCGCGGCCTGAGCGGCGGGCGGAAGGATCTGGCGTCAGTGAGCGAGAAGATGGACAATCTGCACACGATGGACGAGCGCAGACCGCTGCGGGCGGATGCCGAGCGCAACCGCCGGCGCCTGATCGACGCGGCGACCGCGGTCTTCTGCGAGCGCGGCCTCGACGTCGGGGTGACTGAGATCGCCGAGCGCGCGGGCGTCGGCCGCGGGACTCTGTTTCGCAACTTTCCCTCCAAGGACCATCTGATCGCGGCGATCGTGGTCGAGCGGATGCGCGAGTCAGTGGCGCGCGGGCGGACCGCGCTGGGCGCGCCCGATCCTGGCGAAGCGCTGTTCGAGCTCATCGACCAGTCCGTGGGACGCCAGGCGACCGACCGCGCGCTGTTCGACGCGATGGCCGAGACGTGGCTGGCCAACGACGAGATCCGGGCGGCGCACGCCGAGCTGATAGGGGTACTCGACGAGCTCGTGCGGCGCGCCCAGGAGACGGGTGCGGTTCGCCAGGACGTGAGCTCGGTCGACGTGATCATGATGGTCAAGGGGGTCTGCGAGGCCAGCCGCTCTTTCGAGCACGTCGACCCCGAGATCGCGGCGCGCCAGCTCGACCTCGTCCAGGCGGCGCTGCGGACCCCCGAGACCCAGCGCCCGCTGCGCGGCCGGCGGCCCACGCTCGAGGACCTCGAGCGCGGATCGGGACCGCAGCCGGTCCACGAGCAGCCAGAGCCCGCGACCGCGTAGCGGCCGCGCTCAGCCTGGGGTCAGCCGGCGCTCGAGCTCGTCGATGCCGGTCCGCTCGGCCGCATCTCCGTCCCAGACGAACAGGGTCGGGGTCGTGACCACCCCCGCCCGCACCCCGGAGTGAAAGTCGCGCCGCACCCGTTCGAGCACCGCGTCGCTGCGGCGGTCGGCTTCAAAGCGCTCCAGGTCGAGCCCCAGCCGCTGCGCCCGCGTCCAGAGGTGGGGATCCTCGATTCGCGCCTGGTCGGACAGCAACGAGTCGTGCATCGGCCAGAAGCACCGCTGGAGGGCTGCCGCCTCGGCGGCGCAGGCCGCGGCCCAGGCCCTCGGATGACTCGAGCGGACCGGGAAGTGACGGAACACCACGCGCGCTGGCAGCGCGGCCAGCCGCTCGTGCAGGGCGGCGCAGAACGGGCATTCGAAGTCGGCGTACTCGATCACCAGCGAGGCCTGACCGGGGCCGCGGCCGTGGTCGTCGTCGCCTGGCTTCGGGACCGGCGCGGAGCCGAGTTCGCTCACCAGCGCTAAATGCTTGCGCCCACGCGATCAGCCGTCGAGCGCGTCGAAGATCAGGTTGGCTCCGGGCAGATCGCCGGGCGACGGTGCCTGATAGCTCCAGCGCACGGTGCGGTCAGGACCGATGATGATCAGCGCGCGCTGCGGGAACCCGCCGTCGTGGTAGACGCCGAAGGCCCGGCAGGCGGCGCCCTTGGGCTCGAAGTCAGATAGCTGCTCGATGCTCACGCCGAGCTGCTCGCGAAATGCGGTCTGGGAGTAGGTCGCGTCGCACGAGACGCCGTACATCGTCGCGCCGCGCTGGTGCAGCTCGCCCAGCACTTCCTGATAGAGGTTAAGCTGATCGGTGCACACGGGGCTGAAGGCGAACGGGTAGAAGACCAGAACGGTGGTCCTGCCCTCGAGGTCGGCGCGGCCGAAGGCGCTCCCGTCGCCCCGCTTGACGGTGAACTCGGGAGCCGGCTCGCCGGCTTCGATCACCGGCGAAGGCCGAGCTCGCGAATCAGCGTGCGGTAGCGCTCGAGGTCTGAGCTCTGCAGGTAATTCAAGAAGCGCCGGCGCCGGCCGACGAGCATCAGCAGCCCGCGGCGGGAGTGGTGGTCCTTGCTGTGCGTGCGCAGATGTTGTGTCAGGTGGTTGATGCGCTCGGTTAACAGGGCGACCTGGACCTCGGTCTTGCCGGTGTCGGTGGCGCTCGAGCCGAACTTGGTCACGAGCTCCTGCTTGCGCTGAAGGGGTAGGGGCATGCGGCCGGTCAGGCTAGCAGAGGACAATCCGGCGCTCGCGCGCCGCGTCTCTAACCGTCCTCGGCGCCGAAGCGGGGCGCGCGCCGCTCGCGCAGGGCCCGGGTGCCTTCGTTGACGTCCTCGCCCAAGAAGGTGAGCATCTCGTAGGCGACGCTGGCGTCGAATGCGGGGATCGCCGCCCGCAGCCACTGGTTGAGCGTCCGCTTGGTCCAGCGGGCCGCGTGCTGGGGCCCGGACGCGATCCGCCCGGCGATCTCGAGCGCGGTGTCGAGCGCCTGACCGGGCTCCACGCAGCGGCTGACCAGGCCGATCCGCTCCGCCTCTCGCCCGTCGATGAAGTCGGCCGTCAGCAGGTAGTACTTTGCCTTGGCCATTCCGCACAGCAACGGCCACAGGATCGCCGCGTGGTCGCCGGCGACGACGCCGAGGCGGAGGTGGCCGTCGGTCAGCCGGGCGTCGGAGGCGATCACGCTGATGTCGGCCAGCAGCGCGACCGCCAGCCCCGCTCCTACCGCGGTGCCGTTGATCGCCGAGACGATCGGCTTCTCGCACTCGATCATGCTCAACACCAACCGCGAGGCCTCGCCGGCCATCGCCGCCACGGCGCCGTAGTCGCCCGCCATCCGCTGCACCATGTCCAGGTCGCCGCCGGCCGAGAACGCGCGCCCGGCGCCCGTGATCACCGCCACGGAGGTCTGGTCGTCATCGGCCACCTCGCGCCACACGCCAGCCAGCTCGGCGTGCAGGCGCTCGTCGGTTGCGTTCATCCGCTCGGGCCTGTCAATCGTGATCAGCAGCACCCCGTGCCCGCGGCGCTCGAAGCGCAGCTGGCGGTAGTCGTCGTAGCTCTGCGTCATTCGCACACCCGTCGGGTCAGCTCGACGTCGGAGCGCATCTGCTCGATCAGCGCCGGCACGGAGTCAAAGCGGCGCTCGCCGCGCAGGCGAGCCAGGAAGTCGATCGCCAGCGTCTGGCCGTAGAGGTCGACTTCGCGGTCGAGCAGATATGCCTCCACCAGCTCGGCCCGTCCGGCGCCGAAGGTAGGGCGCACGCCGATGCTGACCGCGGCGCAGGCGCCGTCAGCGCGCGCCGCGTAGACGCCGCGGCCGGGGCAGACGAGCTTGTCGTCGGCGACGATGTTGGCGGTCGGAAAGCCAAGCGTGCGGCCGCGCTTGTCACCGGTCACTACTTCTCCGCGCAGCGCGAACGGCGCGCCCAGGAAACGCGCCGCGTGCTCGACGTCGCCGGCCAGGACCAGCGCGCGGATGTGGCTGGAGGAGACGATCTCCCCGTCGACCTCGACCAGCGGCACGACCCGGGTCTCGAAGCGCTCATCGGCGGCGAGCAGCTCGGCGTCGCCCGCCGCCCCGTGCCCGAAGCGGAAGTTCTCCCCGACCGAGACGTGCGTCGCCCGCAGACGTGCCACGAGCACCTGGGTGATGAAGTCCGCCGGGCTCTGCGCGGCGAACGTCTCGTCGAACGGGACCACCACCAGTTCCTGGACCCCCAGCTCGCCGACCAGGTCGGCCTTGCGCTCGAGGCTCGTCAAAAGCTTCGGCATCGCCTCGGGCCGGATCACGGCCAGCGGGTGCGGCTCGAACGTCAGCACCGTGTCCCCGCCCGCGATCACCTCGCGGTGACCCACGTGGACGCCGTCAAACTCGCCCACGGCCACGCGGCGCGGGCGCGGCTCGACGTCTGAGAGCATCGTGATCCGCACGCGACGAAAGCCTAGTCAGCGCAGCGCTCCAGGCGCCTGGAAGCCGACCACCGGCGCCAGCTCCCCGGATCCTGGGCCCGGCTCGGCGAGCGCCACCAGCGTGCCGGCATGCATCAGGCGCACGACGCCGCCGGGAGGCACCGTCGCCGCCGCGATCCGCGCTCCATGGCCCACCCGGCGCGCCTGCTCGGCGTCGAGCTCCAGCGCGGGCAGGAAGTCAAGCGCGCGCGGCAACGGGATCGGCCGCTCGGAGTCGGCGCCTGCGACGTCGAAGTGCCCGATCGCGGTGCGGCGCAGCTGCTCGCAGTAGGCGTCCCCAAGCTCGGCGATCAGGCTGCGCACGTAGGTCCCCGACGAGCACTCGATCA
The DNA here is from genome assembly GCA_050997795.1 of Solirubrobacteraceae bacterium. Lineage (GTDB taxonomy): Bacteria > Actinomycetota > Thermoleophilia > Solirubrobacterales > Solirubrobacteraceae > Palsa-465. The sequence goes on from JBPCQU010000261.1 coordinate 5,406, forward strand.
CGAAGCCGCGGCGATTACCGTCGTGCCACAGCTCCTCGAAGCGGTGCACCTGGACCTCGCGCTCGGGCAACTGGACCGCCACACCTGCCCGCGCCAGCTCATACGCGCGCCGGCCCTCGAGCTTGACCGCCGAGTAAGCCGGCGGGCGCTGGCGCACGCGTCCCAGCGGCAGCTCGAGCGCACCTTCGGGCACCACCCCGGTCTGCACGAGCTCTCCTTCGGGGTCGCCGGTGCTCGAGACGGCGCCGAAGCGGGCGGTCACCTCGTAGCGCTTGGGGAGCTTCATCAAGAAGCGCTGCACCCGGGTCGCGCGGCCGACGAGAACGAGTAGCAGACCGGTCGCGAACGGGTCAAGCGTGCCGGCGTGGCCGACCTTGGTCTTGCGTGGCAGCGTGCGGCGGACGGTCGCGACCACGTCGTGGGACGTGACGCCGGCCGGCTTGTCGTACAGCAGCACGTAATCCTGGGGTCGACGGTAAGCGCAACCAACAGGTTGCGTGGGATATTTGGGACCTATGGCGGCCAAGATCTCCCCCGCCCCCGCCGGCGCTCAGAGCTGGGCGGCGAGCTCAGCGCGGAGGAAGTCCACGAGCTGCTCGTGCGAGAGCTCGGTCGTGAACCCGGCGGCCTGGCGGTGGCCGCCTCCCCCCTGCGCCCGCGCGATCGCCGAGACGTCGACGCGAGCGTCGCCGGCGCGTAGCGACACCTTTCTCAGGCTCCCCTGCTCATCGCCGATGCGATCGCGTACGAGCGCGGCGACGGCGGTCCCCTGGACCGCGCGGAGGTGGTCGACGACCCCTTCGGAGTAGCTCTCCTCGGCGTCGGAGTCGTGGAAGTCGCTCGCGCTCAGCGCGGTCATCGTCAGCCGGCCGTCGTCGTAGCGCTCCACGTTGGCCAGGCCCCGCGCGAGCAGCGCCAGCTTGCCGTACGGCACGCCTTCGTAGACGCGGCGGTACATCTCGTGCACGTCGACGCCCGCGTCGATCAGGTCGGCCGCCATCAGGTGCGCCCGCCGGCCGGTGTTCTCGTACATGAAGCGGCCGGTGTCGGTGATCAGGCCGACATACAGCGCTTCGGCGACGGTCAAGGTCGGGTCCACGCCGAGGCCGGCCATCAGATCCCAGACGATCTCTGCCGTGCACGACGCCTCCGGGGCGACCAGGTTGACGGTCCCGAAGCGGGTGTTGTCGTGGTGGTGGTCGATGTTGAGGATGTGCGTGCCGGGGCGCCTGAACGCCTCGGCCGGGTTGCGGTCCAGGTTGCCGCAATCGAGAAACACGACTGTCCGCTCCTCGAGGTCCTCTGGCGGCTCTGAGACCAGCCCGGAGAGCGGGAAGAATCGGTACTCCTGGGGCAGCGGCAGCTCGTGCTCGTCGATGAACATCAGACAGTCCTTGCCTATCGCGGCCAAGATCCCCTGCGTCGCGACCAGCGATCCGAGCGCGTCCCCATCCGGGTTCTCGTGCGTGATCACGATCAGCCTGTCGGCGGTGCGCAGCTCCTCGAGCACCAGGTCGCGGTCGGCACGGTCTCCGTTAGCCGGCATTTGACCCCTGCTCCGGGTCGCGTCCGAGCTCGACGTCGATCAGGTGACTGATCCGCATCCCCCGGTCGACCGACTCGTCATACTCGAACGTCAGCGCCGGGGTGTGCTTGAGCGTCAGCTCGGTGGCGACGTGGCGCTGCAGGAAGCCGTGCGCGGAGCGCAGCCCATCGATGCTCGCCTGGCGCACGGCATCGTCTCCGAACACGCTCACGTATACGCGGGCATGGCGCAAATCTGGACTGGTCTTGACTCCGGTGACGGTCACGAAACCCACGCGTGGATCCTTTAGGTCCTTCGTTATCGCGTCGCTGAGGACGGCCCTCATCGCCTCGTCCACGCGGCGCATCCGGCTCGATCGCATCCTATCCTCCGCGCGCTGGTCTGCGTTTTTCGCTCACGCGGCTCCCCGGAGATCTTCGACCGACGCCAGCAGCCGCTCGACGCGGGCGCCCTCGGGGCAGCGCGCGAGCACCCAGCGCTCGAGCCGGTCGGCCGCGGCGTTGAGCGTGGGCAGCGAGCCGCTGGTCAGCGCCGCGGTCAGCGTGGCGCGCTGCCAACGGTCCTGGTGGCCGGTCTCTGACACCGCCGCGCCGAGACGGCCGTGGAGCTGGGCCTTGATCGAGGACAGCTCCTTGCGCTTGCTCTTCAGGCTTCCGGCGTCGGGGAAGTGCAGCTCGATCACGAGCACCGCCACGAAACCGCTTCCGGCGGACACGGCCCGCCTGGTTTCAGGCGAGCTCGCGCTCGACCTGACGGGTGGTGTAGGTCTCGAGCAGGTCGCCCTCCTTGACGTCCGCGTAGTCCCGCAGCACGATCCCGCAGTCAAAGCCGCTCGCCACCTCGCGAACGTCCTCGTTGAAGCGCCGTAGGCTGGCGATCTCCCCCTCGTAGATCACGGTGCCGTCGCGCACCAGGCGGACCCTGGACCCGCGCGTGATCTTGCCCTCGGTGACGTGCGAGCCGGCGATCGTCCCGACGCGAGAGGCGCGGAAGGTCTGGCGTATCTCGGCGGTGCCGAGCGCCTCCTCCACCTCCTCGGGCGCGAGCATGCCCTGCATCGCCGAGCGCAGCTCTTCGATCGCTCGGTAGATCACCGTGTAGTAGCGAATCTCGACGCCCTCGCGGTCGGCCACCGCGCGCGCGTCGCCCACCGGCCTGACGTTGAAGGCCAGGATCACGGCGTCCGACGCCGCGGCGAGCATCACGTCTGACTCGGTGACGGCGCCCACCGCTCGTCTGACGACGTCGACCGAGATCTCGTCCTGGGGCAGCTTGGCGATCTCGTCCTCGATCGCCTCCAGCGAGCCGGCGACGTCTGACTTCAGCACGAGGTTGAGCTCCTGCAGGTTGCTCTTGAAGATGTCTTCGAGCGACACCCGCTTGCCGCTGCGCCGGGCCAGTGACTCGGCCTTCAGCCGCGTAGCCCGCTCGGCGGCCAGCTGGCGCGCGCGCCGCTCGTGATCGACGACGCGGACGTGCTCGCCCGCTTCGGGGACGCCGTCGAAGCCGAGCACCTCCACCGGCTCGCCGGGCAGCGCCTGGCCGATGCGGTGACCGAGGAAGTCGTGCATCGCCCGTACCCGGCCCCAGTGCGCGCCGGCGACGAGCGCGTCGCCGACCTCGAGTGTGCCGCGGATGACCAGGATCGTGACCACGGGCCCGCGTCCGGGATCGAGCTTTGACTCGATCACGGTGCCGGAGGCTGCGGCATCGGGGTTGGCTCGCAGCTCCTCCACCTCGGCCATCACGATGATCGTCTCGAGCAGCTCGTCGAGGCCCTCTCTGGTCTTCGCGGAAACGTTGACGAACTCGGTGTCGCCGCCCCACTCCACGGGCTGGAGCCCGAGCTGGGTCATCTCGGTGCGGACGCGGTCGGGCTGGGCCCCCTCCTTGTCGACCTTGTTGACGGCGACCAGCATCGGCACGCCCGCGTCCTTGGCGTGGTCGACCGCTTCCTGCGTCTGGGGCTTGACGCCGTCGTCGGCGGCCACCACGATCACGGCGATGTCAGTCACCTTCGCGCCCCGGGCGCGCATCGCGGTGAACGCCTCGTGGCCCGGCGTGTCGAGGAACGTCACCGAGTGGCCGTCGTGGGTGACCTGGTAGGCGCCGATGTGCTGGGTGATCCCGCCCGCCTCGCCGGCCGCCACCTGTGTCTCGCGGATCGCGTCCAGCAGCGAGGTCTTGCCGTGGTCGACGTGGCCCATGATCGTGACCACGGGGGCGCGCTCCACGAGATCCTCCTCGGCGTCGTTGAACACCGGCTCGGCGACCTCCTCGTCCTCGGAGTGGACGATCTCCACATCCTTGTCGAGCTCGGAGGCGAGCACCTGGATCGTGTCGTCGGACAACGTCTGGGTCAGCGTCCGCATCTCCCCCAGCACCATCAGCTTCTTGATGATCTCGGAGGTCGAGACGTTGAGGTACTCGGCGACTGCTTTGACGGTGGACCCGGAGTTGATCTGGATCGCCCCTGGCTCGGCCAGCGCGGTCCGCGAAGGGCGCGACTCAGCCTCTTCGTCGTAGACGCCGCGCCGGCGACGCCCGCGCCGCTGGCGCCGGGGGGGCTGGTTTGACTGCGGTGGGCCGCCACCGGCCGCGCGCCGCGAGGCCTGGGAGTCGATCACGACCCGCCTGCGGCCGCCGGCGTTGCCTGGGGCGCGCTCGCCCTGGAGCGAGTCGCGGGTCGGACGCTTGTGAGAAGGCTCGCCGGCGCTCGGCTGGGATGAGGCGGGCGGGGCGTTAGCCTGGGCTGCCGCGGCCGGGGCGCGCTGGGCCGGCGGCGGCTGAGCGCTCGCGGGCGTGGAGGGCGGGGCGGTCTGGGTCGGCGCAGCGCTCTGGGGGGGCGCGGCCGGGGCGCTCCGCTCGGCGGCGGCGCCGTTGCCACCGAGCACCCGGCCGGCGACGTCGACGTCGATCGACGAGGACGCCGCCTTGACCTCCAGGCCGGCCTCCCGCAGCCGCGCGAGGACCTCCTTGGCCGGCAGGCCGCGCTCCTTGGCGATTTCATGCACCCGTTTCTTCATCGCGTTTGCAGTGTACGTCGCCTAGGTGGTCGCATTTTCGGACGCCTCAGCGGGCTCCGGGGCGGCCGCCTCAGCGGCGTCGACGGCCTCGACGGCCTCCCCGGGCGCAACCTCGCCTGGTTCGGCGGCGACCAAGTCGTCGGCCTTGTGCGCGAGCGCCTGGTGGGACTCGATCCCGCAGTAGCGCGAGCCGGGCAGCGCGGCGTTCGGGCACCGGCGGCCGTTGGACAAGATGGCTGCGCAGCGTCCCTGGGCGGCGTCGTCCTCCTCGTAGCCGTGCTCGGCCTCCTCGGCGGCAAACTCGGTCTCGGAGCGGATGTCGATCCGCCAGCCGGTCAGCCGGGCGGCGAGCCGCGCGTTCTGCCCTTCGCGCCCGATCGCCAGCGAGAGCTGGTCATCGGGGACGATCACCGTCGCCTGCTTGCCGGCGTCGTCGACCAGCACCTCGCGGACGCGGGCAGGGGACAGCGCCTTGGCTACGAACCGGGCGGGCTCGTCGTTGTAGGGGATGATGTCGATCTTCTCGCCGCGGAGCTCGGAGACGACCATCCGCACCCGCGAGCCTCGCGGCCCCACGCAGGCCCCAACCGGGTCGACCCCGTCGACATGCGAGACGACCGCGATCTTCGAGCGATAGCCGGGCTCGCGGGCGACGTCGGTGATCTCCACCAGCCCGTCGGCGATCTCGGGCACCTCGAGCTCGAACAGCGACTTGATCAGCTCGGGATCGCGGCGCGAGACGATGATGCTCGGCCCCTTGGTCGAGTTCGACACATCCTTGATCACGGCCTTGATCCGCTGCGAGTGGTCGTAGCGCTCGCCGTCGACCTGCTCTGATTTGGGCAGCAGGGCCTCGACCCGCTCGCGTAGTTGGACCAGCGTGTAGCGCGAATCGGACTGCTGCACGATCCCGGTGATCAGCTCGCCGACGCGATCGCGGTACTCCTCGAACATCATGTCGCGCTCGGCTTCGCGAATCCGCTGCAAAATCACCTGCTTGGCGGTCTGCGCGGCGATGCGTCCGAAGTCGTGCGGCGTGACGTCCTCGATCTCGATCTGGTCCTCGTACTCCTTGAGCTTCTCGAGATCGATCTCGGGCTCGGGCGCCTCGCGCATCTCGCCGGTCTCGGGGTCCACCGTCGGCTGCTGGTCCTCGGTCGCCTCGACGAGCAGCTGCTCCTCGAGCTCGGGCGGGATCTTCAGCTCCCAGACGATGAAGTCACCACTGTCGCGGTCCATCTCGACCTTCGCATACGGGGCCGATCCGGGCGTCTTCTTGTACGCCGACAACAGCGCGTCCTCGAGCGCCTCCATCAGCTTCTCGTGCGAGATGTTCTTTTCGGCTGCGAGACCCCGTACGGCCTCGACTATCTCCTTGGACATGGCTTCAGTCTCCGGGTACGAGGTTGGAGCGGACGATCTGCTCGTAGGGGATCGTCACAATGCCGTCGCCGGCGGCGATCGTCACGTCCCGATCCGAGGCGCCGACCAGCTCTCCGACCACCGACTTGGTCGGCGGTGCCCCCTCCTTCCTTCTTGGCGCCGCCTGCGCTCGCGCGCCAGTCCCGTCACCGCGCAGCCGGACGCGCGCCCGGCGCCCGAGGAAGCGGGCGTAGTGCTGGGGCTTGGTCAGGGGCCGATCCTGGCCGGGCGAGGACACCTCCAGCGAGAAGCGCTCCCGGTAGTCGCCGAGGTGCCCAGTGACCCGTTCGCAGACCGCCAGCGTCACGCCGCCGGGGCGGTCGATGAACAGGCGCAGCGTCGACCCGGAGACGACTTCCGCCAGCAGCACCTCGACCTCTGGCTCGACGCCGGCGAGTCTGGCTTCGATCTCGGTCTGTAGTGCACTCACGTTCTCCTCCGTCACAAATCTCATAAAAAAAGCGGGCGAGC
>JBPCQU010000277.1:0-17814 GCA_050997795.1 Solirubrobacteraceae bacterium
TCCCATACGATCAGTATATCGATCAATCGCTCGTTATACCGGTCACCGCGTCAGCCTGGTCCGGACGAAGCTCCGGTAGACGCTCAGCAACGCCGTCCGCTGGGGCTCGCTGAGCTCCGGGTCGCGAAGGATCGCGGCTTCGGTGTCCCGCAGGCCCGCCTGACGTTCGTCCTCCCCGTCCCCGAGGACCCCGGCCTTGGCCAGGGTTGAAGCCAGCGGCGTGCCAAGCGCGGACGCTATGGCCCGCAGCACGCGAAGCGAAGGCTCGTGCAGTCCCCGCTCCAGCTCACTGAGGTAGGCGTTGGAGACGTTGGTGCGTTCGGCGAGCTCGCGCAGCGACAGCTCGGCCGCCATCCGTTGCGCGCGCAACAGCGCACCGAGCGCCGCCAGGTGGGACTTGGCCGAAGCTTCACTCACGCCGACATCTTCCCGCTCCGGCCTTGCATCATGTGCGGTGCGAGTTCAGCGCGGCGGCGGCGCTGCGCAACAGCGCCCGCTGCGCGGCCTGCGAGTCCATGCTGCCGGCCGTCACCTGTCGGCTGGCGGCGTGGATCAGGTCGAGGATCACGGTCAGCAGCCACTCGGCGGCCAGCTCGGGGTCGAACTCGCCGCTCTGCTGGCCACGGATGATCAGCACGCGGACCGGCGCGATCGCCGGCGCGATGCGGGCTCGCAGTTCGGCTGGGGACAGGCGCTGGTTGACGATCACCAGGCCGCGGTAGCGCCCGACCGTCTCCCAGGCCGCGGCCAGGACGCGGGCCATCGCCTCCGCGGCCGTGCCCTCGCGTGGGCGTGCCGCGCTGAGCGCCGCGGTGACCTCCCCGACCGAGCGGTCAGTCAGAGCGTCCATGAGGGCGCCGCGGCTGGGAAAGTGGGCGTACAGGGTGGCGCGCGAGACTCCAGCGCGCCGGGCGATCTGCTCGAGGCCGGCTGACGGGTCGGTCGCGATCGTCTCGGCCGTGGCGTCGAGGATCCGCTTCCGGTTGTGGCGAGCGTCAGCGCGAGCGGGTCTCTGAGGTAACCTTGACAGGGCTGTAAAGCTTAGCCGAGCCCCATTGAGGAGGTCTAGGCGATGAGTGAGCCCGACGAGCGGTCCACATCGATTCCGGGGTTGGTGCACGGCCAACTCTGCTATCTGCAGCTTCCGGCGGCCGACATCAATGTCTCGGCTGAGTTCTATGAGCGGATCTTCGGCTGGCGAGTCGATCCGCCCGAGTCCGGGTTCGAAGCGCCTTCGCTGATCGGCCAGTGGATCACGGACCGCCCGCCTTCGCCGGACGGGGGCCCGGTGGGCTGGATCCTGGTCGAGGACATCCGACGCACCCTCCGGGAAGCCCACCAGGCGGGCGCCACGCTGCGCGACGGGCCGAGTCCTGATGGTCCCCGCTGGCTGGCCTCGTTCAGCGACCCGGCCGGCAACCTCCTGGGCGTCGTGCAGCACCGCGGCGCTCCAACCGGCGAGGAGGTCCAGGACAGCGCGCCCCCGACCGGCGGCGAGGCGCCCCGGATCGGCGTCGAAAACCGCACGATGCCGCCGGCGGCGGTGATGCCAGTGCTGGTCTACGACGACGTTCCGGCGGCGATCGACTGGCTATGTGCTGCGTTCGGCTTCAGCGAGCGCTGGCGCGCGGGCGATCACCGAGCGGTGCTGGAGTTCGGCGGCGGTGCGGTGATGCTCGGAGATACGAGCGGCCGACCGCGCCCCGCTGACGGTCCTCCGGGGCCGGGGGACGACCACGGCGTGATGGTCCGGGTCTCCGACGCCGACGCCCACCGCGACCACGCGCAGCGCCACGGCGCGCAGGTGACGGACGGCCCGAGGAGCTTCCCCTACGGGGAGCGGCAGTACAACGCGATCGACATCGGCGGCCACGAGTGGACGTTCAGCCAGTCGATCGCCGACGTGGCCCCCGAGGACTGGGGTGGGACGTCTGCACCGCCGGCGCTAAGGTTGCGCTGACGGTGGCGTCGTGACCCATCCACCAGCGGGGCCTGCGCCTGACCGCGCCGCCGTGGTCATTGTCGGCGGCGGGGTGATCGGCGCGAGCGCCGCCTTCCATCTCGCGGAGGCCGGCGTGGACGTGGCGCTGATCGAGCGAGCGCAGCTCGGCAGCGGTTCCACCCGCCGCGCCGCCGGGGGGGTCCGCGCTCAGTTCTCCGACGCGCTCAACATCCAGATCGCCCAGCGCAGCCTCGTCGCCTTTCGGGACTTCGGCCGCCGTCCCGGTTGGGAGATCGACCTCGAGCAGGTGGGGTATCTGTTCGTCCTCACCTGTGAGTCCGACGTCGAGGCGTTCGAGGGCAACGTCGCGTTGCAGAACGAGTACGGCGTGCCGTCGCGGATCCTCACGGCCGCCGAAGTCCGAGCGCTGTGTCCACTGCTCGAGGGCGACGACATCCTCGCGGGCGCGTTCTCCCCCGACGATGGCCACGCGACGCCGGAGGCGGTGGTTCAGGGATACGCCATCGCGGCGCGCGCTCACGGTGCTCGGATCCTGACGGGCTGCGAGATGCTCGGCGTCAGGACCAGCGGCGACCAGATCACCGAGGTGCTCACCACCTTGGGCGCGATCCGCACCGGCACCGTGATCTGCGCCGCGGGGGCGTGGTCGGCAAGCTGCGGTGCGATGGTCGGCGTCACACTCCCGGTCACGCCGTTGCGCCGTCAGATCCGGTTCACCGACGCGATCGACGGGCTACCCGCGCAGCTTCCGATGACGATCGACTTCGCTTCGAGCTTCTACTTTCACCGCGAGGGCCCGGGATTGCTGTTCGGGATGTCTGATGCCAAGGAGAAGCCCGGCTTCAGCGTCGAGACCTCGGATGACTGGGTCGCCGATCTGCTGGAGGTCGTGCAGCGGCGCGCACCGCGGATCGCCGAAGCCGGGATCCGCGGCGGTTGGGCCGGGCTCTATGAGGAGACGCCTGACCACAACGCGATCATCGGTGAGGCCGCCGGCGTTTCGCGCTTTCTCTATGCCACCGGCTTCTCCGGCCACGGGTTCCTTCAGGCTCCGGCCGTGGGCGAGATCCTGCGTGACCTGGTCCTGAACCGTCCCGCGTTCCTCGACGTCTCGCCGCTGAGCGCCGAGCGCTTCGACGCCGCCGCCCTGCGCCCCGAGTTCAACATCGTCTAGGGCGCGTCTGGAGTCGGTCACCCCCGACGGACGCACGTGACACCCTGGCACTCGTAGCCGAGCACTGGACCTGGCGCCCATACCCGTACCCTGGAGCAGCGATGAATTTCACCACCGCCCCGCAGGACCTGGCCGTCTCCTCGACCGCGCTGCTGCGAGAGCGCGCCACGAAGAGCCTCGAGCGCTGTGGCGTGGAGCCGCTCTCGGCCACCGACGGACCGCGCGTCAGCGCCCGCTCGCCGATCACCGGCGAGGACCTGTTCGACGTTGCTGGCGCCGGCCCGGCGGAAGTGGAGGCGGCGATCGCCGCGGCCAAAGCCGCGTTTGCGAGCTGGCGCACGGTGCCCGCCCCGGTCCGCGGGGCGCTCGTCAAGCGCCTCGGCACGCTCCTGCTCGAGCACAAGGCCGAGATCGCCGACCTGATCACGATCGAGGCCGGGAAGATCCCGTCCGAAGCGCTCGGTGAGGTCCAGGAGATGATCGACATCTGCGATTTCGCGGTCGGTCTCTCGCGGCAGCTCGACGGCCGCACGATGCCCTCGGAGCGCCCGAGCCACCGGCTGATGGAGACGTGGCATCCGCTCGGAGTCGTGGCCGTGATCTCGGCGTTCAATTTCCCGGCGGCGGTGTGGTCCTGGAACACCGCCGTAGCCCTGGTCTGCGGCGACGCCGTGGTGTGGAAGCCGTCGCCGATGACGCCGCTCACCGCGGCCGCGTGCTCGGCCCTCTTGGCCCGGGCCGGCTCGGAGTGCGGCGCGCCGGAGCACCTCCACGTGCTGGTGACTGCCGACGCGCAGGCCGGACAGGCGCTGGTGGACAGCCCCGACGTGGCGCTGGTCAGCGCCACCGGATCGGAGCGCATGGGGGCACAGATCGCTCCGCGAATAGCCGCCCGCCTAGGCCGCTGCCTGCTCGAGCTGGGAGGCAACAATGCGGCCGTCGTCGCGCCGTCGGCCGACCTCGAGCTCGCCGCCCGGGGGATCGTGTTCGCCGCCGCCGGGACCGCGGGCCAGCGGTGCACGAGCATGCGCCGCGTGATCGCACACGCGGACGTGGTGGAGGATCTCGTGGGCCGCCTGCACGACGTGTTCGGCCGGCTGCCGATCGCCGATCCGCTTGCGCCGGACACGCTCGTCGGGCCGCTCATCAACGAGCGCGCATATCGCGGCATGGTGCAGGCGTTGCAGGAGGCCCAGGCCGACGGCGGCGAGCTGGTCGTCGGCGGGCGCCGCCGGTCGGCGGCGGGCCTGCCGGACGCCTACTACGTCGAGCCGGCGCTAGTGCGGATGCCGGCCCAGACGGCGGTCGTTCGCCGCGAGACGTTCGCTCCGATCCTGTACGTGATGACCTACCGCGAGCTCGAGGAGGCGATCACGCTGCACAACGGGGTCCCCCAGGGCCTGTCATCGAGCATCTTCACCCGCGATCAGCGGGAGGCCGAGCGCTTCCTGGCCGCCGACGGCTCGGACTGCGGGATCGTCAACGTCAACATCGGGACTTCGGGGGCCGAGATCGGTGGCGCCTTCGGCGGTGAGAAGTCCACCGGCGGCGGGCGCGAATCGGGATCCGACGCCTGGCGCGCGTACATGCGCCGCGCCACCAACACGATCAACTACTCCGACGAGCTTCCGCTGGCCCAGGGCGTGAGCTTCGGCTGACGAGGCGAGCCGGCCGCCGGTCGGGGCCCCTATGAGCAGATTAGCGCGTGTGCTAAGCTGCTAAGCGATGATGGCTTCAAGCGCATACCGAGCCCTCGCAGATCCCACGCGGCGCGAGATCCTGCGCCTACTGCGCGAGGGCGACCTGGCCGCAGGTGAGCTGGCCGGCGAGTTCGATATCTCCTGGCCGTCGGTTTCGCGACACTTGAGAGTGCTCGAAACCGCCGGTCTGGTCAGCTCGGCGCGTCACGGCGGCCACATCATCTACTCGTTGCAGACTTCGGTGCTCCAGGATGTCGCGACCGAAGTAGCCGCAATGGCCGGAGTCGGCAAGCGCACGTCGCGGCGAGCGTCGAGCTCTCGCACGCCGCGCCGCCAACCACGCGCCGAGCGGGCTTGAGGGCGCGGTGTCAAAGGCGATCAACAAGTTCAAGGAACTCCCGCCGGCCGGTCAGGCCGCGATTGTGACCATCACCGCCTGGAACCTGTGGCTGTCGGGATCGGCCCAACGCGATATCCAGCGTCGACCGCGCGATCAGATCCGCGGGCGCAAGGTGTTCTGGCGCCTGGCGTGCCTCACCAACACGATCGGCCCAGTGGTCTACTTCCGCTGGGGACGACGCTAAAGCAGCCCGACATGTATGCCCTCATAGCGTGCCTGCGAGACCGATGAACCTGGGCACCTTGATCCTCATCGTCGTAGTCGGCGCTGCGTGCTTCTCGGCCGGATGGGTCCTGCGCGACGCCCAAGCACGCGGGATCCCAGACCGCAAGGCGTTCCGCTGGTCAGCGCTGCAGTTCGTCGAATGGCCGCTGTTCCTCTGGCTGTACCGTCGCGCACGCCCCAAGCGAACCCGCGAGCCGGACGACCGACGACCAGCTGTGCGATGAGCGTGATCATGTACGTCAAGCCCGGCTGCCCCTACTGCCAGGCCGCGCGGGAGCACCTGGCCGCCGAGGGAGAGAGCGTCGAGGAACGCGACGCGACGCAAAACGCGGAGTGGAAGGCCGAGCTGATGGGCTACACGAACAACCGGGGGGTCGTCCCGACCATCGTTCGCGGCGAGGAGGCCGATGTCCAAGTCGGCTTCCCGCCTGGACGCGGCTGACGCGTGCACTGAGCGGTCGGTCGCCCGCTAAACCACCTGGAGACTGAGCGCCCAGCCACGACGCGGCGAAGGAATCGAACCTTCCAAGCGGGGGGCTGCCCCGCCCTGCCGGTTTGGAGGTTTCCCTCTGGCCCTCGATAGCCCATGCTTACTGGGCGCTCGATAAGGTTGGGGAGGTACCACGAGGTCAGATTTTGCCGACTTCGGTACATATTTCGGGACACGGTTTCGGTCGTGCGAATCGAACGTCGGTCGCTCGGCATACGCCTGGCCGCCGAGTACGCTGAGGGCAGGATGACGTTCACCAGGATCACCGTACAGCCAGAGCAGATGGGCGGCGTGCCCTGCATCCGCGGCCTGCGCACCCCGGTAGCCACGATCGTCGGCATGGTCGCCGACGGGATGAGCGGGGCCGAGATCCTCGCCGACTACCCAGACCTGGAGGCCGCCGACATTCGCGAAGCTCTCCGCTATGCAGCCGAGGCGGTACGTGAACGCGAGATCCCGCTGGCCAACGCCGGTTGAGATTCCTGATCGACAACGCCCTCTCGCCGGCGCTGGCAAAGCACCTGAGCGCGGCGGGTCACGACTCAGCGCATGTCCGCGACTGCGACCTGCAAGCTGCGACGGACGAGGAGATCTTCGACCGAGCACAGCGAGAAGCACGGGTCATCGTCTCGGCTGACACCGATTTCGGAACCCTGCTGGCGATCCGCCGCGAACGATCGCCGTCCGTGATCCTGTTGCGATGAGTCGATACGACCCCCCCGGCCCCAATCCCGACACTGCCCGTGTCTCCACCCCACCTCCCGGGTCACCTCGTGCCCTCAAATCCCCTCAACCCCGACCAACCTGCCGGTTTTGTCGCTGACCTGGGCCGGACGAAGGGCGGGCGGGCGACGACGCGGCGAAGGAATCGAACCTTCCAAGCGGGGGGCTGCCCCGCCCTGCCGGTTTTGAAGACCGGATGGGCCACCAGGCCCCTGCCGCGCCACGGCTGATCCTATGGCGCCGCCCCAGTCAGGCGAGGTCACTCGCCGAGCCGTGCTCGAGCGCGCCCTTGACGCTCGCGTCGAGCGCGTTCAGGCGGTAGAGCGCGAGCGCTTCCGGCGAGCCGAACCGGCCGCCCGGGGCCGAAGAGGGTCCGTGGTGGCAGAGCACGCAGTGCAGAAGCGCTAGCCGGCTACGCTCGTCGAGGCCCTCAGAGCGCTCGGCCAGCAGCCTCTCGCCGATCACCACGTGGCCGAGCAGCCGGCCCTCGTCGGTCAAGCCGATCTCGGCGCCGTAGGTGAACTCCCGGGTGCGGCCGAGGTCATGGGTGATCGCCGCGGTCAGGAGCAAGTCCGAGTTCAGCCGGGGATGGAGCTGGCAGGTCTCGTGCGCGAGCGTCGCCACGGCGACGGTGTGCTCGAGCAGGCCCCCGAGATAGGCGTGGTGGCCGGCCCTGGAGCACGGCGCCCGCCTCCAGGCCGCTCGCAGCTCGCGGTCGGCCAGCAGCCGCTCGAGCAGGCCACGGTAGCCCCGGTCATACACCTCGCCCGCGAGGTGCTCGAGGAAGCCGTCGAGCTCATCCAGGTCCCGGTATGCGGCCGGCAGGAAGCGGGCCGGATCCACCGGGTCTGACGCGTCCACGCGGGCGATCTCGGAGACCTCGAGCACGAGTTCGTCGCGAAACCGCTCGACCCTCCCCACCACTCGCACGATGTCCCCACGCTCGAACCGTCCCGCCAGCGCGTCGGCATTCTGAAAGGCCCGCGCTGGGAGCGCGCCGGTCCGGTCACGGAGCTCGAGCGCCAGGTACGGCGACCCGGTGCGGGTCATCAGCCGGTCCTTGCGCGTGCACGCGAACCGCCCGCTCACGTCCTGCCCGGGCCGGAGCGCGCTTACGGCGACCATCGTGGGATCGTCAGACGCCACCTGCCCATCATGTACGGTGAGTCGGATGCAGCCGCTGCAATGGGAGCATCGCCCCGATGGGCTCCGCGCCCCGGCTCTGGTGTGCGCGTTCAAGGGCTGGAACGACGCCGCCGACGCGGCCTCGAGCGCGATCCAGTTCGTCGGCTCGGCACTCGGGGCACAACGCTTCGCGACCATCGACCCCGAGGAGTTCTACGACTTCCAGGCCACCCGTCCCCGGGTGAAGATGGTCGACGGACAGGCGCGCGAGATCGTCTGGCCGGCCGTGGAGCTCTACGAGGCGCGCGTGCCCCGGGCGCCGCGGGACCTGATCCTGCTCGCCGGAACCGAGCCCTCGTTTCGCTGGCGGACGTTCAGCAAGCTCGTGGTGGAGCTCGCCGAGGCGCTCGGCACCCAGCTGGTGGTGACGCTCGGCGCGCTGCTGGCCGACGTCCCGCACACGCGGCCCGTGTCGGTCACGGGGCTGAGCTCCGATCCCGCGCTGGTCGCGCGGCTCGGACTCGCTCCCTCTTCCTATGAGGGGCCGACGGGGATCGTCGGCATCCTGCACGCCGCTTGCCAGCAGGCGGGCCTTCCGTCGGCGAGCCTCTGGGCCGCGGTGCCTCACTACATCGCGGCCACCCCGAACCCCAAGGCCGCACTGGCGCTGGTGCGAAAGCTCGAAGGCCTAGTCGGCGTGGCGGTCGACGGCTCTGAGCTCGAGTCGGCGGCGGCTGACTACGAGCGCCAGGTCAACGCCGCCGTGCAGAGCGATCCCGACGTGCAGGCGTTCGTCGAGCGCCTCGAGCAGGCCGCGAGCAGCGAGGAGGACGAAGAGCCCACCTCGCTGCCTTCGGGCGAGACGATCGCCCGCGACCTGCAGCGTTTCCTGCGCCAGCGCGGCGACGGCCCCGTAGCGTCCTAAGCGCCCGAGCGGCGCCGCCGCGTCCCGGGCTCCTGGGCCGGGAACGTCTGGGGGCGTGGGACCACCGGCGCCGGCAGCGTGTCGCACTGCCGCTCGGCCGCCGCGGCGACGCCCTTACCCAGGTGCAGCCGCGGAAAACGGGCGGGCGGGCGGTTGAAGTCAAGCGTCGCGGTCAAGTCACCGCACGTGCGGCGCCGCCAGGCGCTGATGTTCGGCTCGCGGACGCCAAAGCGTCGCTCGATCAAGCGGATGATCGAGGTGTGGTCGAAGGTGTCGCCGCAGACGTAGCCGCCGGTGCTCCACGGAGAGACGACGATCATCGGCACCCGGAAGCCAAGCCCGATCGGCAGGCCGCCGATGAACTCGTCTCGGGTGCCGGCGAGCGGGGTCCGGGGCCGCACGTGGTCGAAGTACCCGTCGTTCTCGTCCCAGGTGAGCAGAAAGACGGTCTTGCGCCACACCTCGGGGTGCTCGGCGAGAACGCGTAGATATGTATATGTGAGCTCCTCGCCCGCCGCCGGCGTGAACGGCGGATGCTCGAACTCGGCGGTCGGCGCGATGATCCACGAGACCTGGGGCAGACGGCCCGAGGCGACATCATCGGCGAACGCGTCGGCGGAACGGTCCTTTAGCCCGTTGACGTACAGGGGCGAGCTCTTGGGGGCCTCCTGGTAGCGCTGAAACCAAGCCAGGGCGTTGTCGTCGAAGTTGTCCCTCTGCTGGTAGACCCGCCAGCTGATCCCGGCCCGTTGGAGGCGCTCGGGGTAGGTGACCCACCTGTAGGGGGGCGTCTGCGAGTTGTCGATCACCGGGCCGCCGTGCCGACCGGACGGGTCGATCGTCGCGCTCCACAGATACAGGCGGTTCGGGTTGGTCGGGCCCAGCACCGAGCAGTGGTAGCCGTCGCAGATCGTGAACGCGTCGGCGAGCGCGTAGTAAAACGGGATGTCCCGCCGCTCGTAGTAGCCCATCGTCAGGGGACCGGCCGTGTCGCCGTCGGCGGCCCGATGAGCGGCGATCCAGCCGTCCATAACACCGTGCGCCCAGGCCGCGTGCTGCACGTCCCAGGCGTGGGAGAGATCGTCGACACACTGGGCGCTGCTCCGTCGGCTGTCGAGGTGAAACGGAAGCTCGTAGCCGTCGGGGTTCAGCGGGTCGGGCTGGTAGAAGACCGAGCGCCCGCTGGGCAGCCGGACCGCGTGGCGATCGCCGAACCCCCGCACCCCGGACAGCGTCCCGAAGTAGGTGTCGAACGACCGGTTCTCCTGCATGAACACGACGATGTGCTCGACGTCCGCCAAACCGCGGCCGCGAGGGGCGGTTCGCGCGAGCGCCTCGAGCACGTTCGCGGCTCCGAGCGCCGTGACGCCGGCCCCCGCTCCGCTCGCCAGCAGTCGCCGACGGGTGACCTGATCGGACATCCCTCTCTCCTCTCTGCTTCAACCTCCGGCAGCGCTCAACCAATCAACGCTCGGCCGCGGGACAGACGAGCCGATAGTCGCAGATCGAGCAGGCCGCGAACGAGGGCGTCGGCTCAAACCCCTGGGACAGGATCCCCTCGGCGACCTCGGTCGCGACCTCGCACACCCAGTCGCCGCGATCGCGCTCGGCGGTCGGGACCGCGACCTTCTGGTCGTCGAGCAGGTAGTAGTACGCCTGGCTCGACGCATCCAGGCTCCACGCTTCGCGAGCCCCGACCGCGTACAGCGAGAGCTGGACATCGTCGGCGAGCTGCTGGGGGCTCTTGGGACGCCCGGTCTTGTAGTCGATCAGCTCATACCCGCCGCCGGGCAGGCGGTCGACCCGGTCGACCCGGCCCCGGAGCAGGTGGCGGCCGAGCTTGAACGTGAACTGGCGCTCGAACCAGACCGGCTGGCCGTCCTCGGATTGAAAGCGCTCGTGGTACCGCGTCAGCGCGGAGGAGGCCTTGCCGCGCAGCTGCCGCTCCTCCTCGGAGTCGCCGAATCCTCCCCGCCGCCACCCGGCGTCGAGCAGCCCGAGCAGCTCCGGCAGACTCGCGGCGTGCTCGGGGGCGTGGAAGCGCTCGAGCACCTGGTGCACGAGGATTCCGAAGCGCTGGTGCAACGTCGGCTCCTGCGGGATCCGGAACACGCGCGCGAACTTGTACTTCAACGGACACGTTCGGTAGGTGTCGATGTCCGAGGCCGACAGGACCACCCCTTCGCCGCGCCGGGGCAAGAACGGCTCCAGCGAAGGCTCGTCGCGCGCGACGATCGCCTGCGCGCGCCGGCGCGCGTCGCGCTCGGCGCCCAGCAGGTAGTCGTCCAGCGCCGAGGAGGTGAAGATCTCGCGCTGCTCGGCGGTGACCGCCTGGAGGATGCGCGAGTTGACGTCGCGCAGCGCCTCAGCGACGCTCTGACCCTCCGGCCGAGCGATCAGCGCCGCGAGCTTGAGCAGCTCGAGGTAGCGCACGACCGCGTGCGAGACGTCGAGATCGGTGTCGAAGCGCAGCTCGCCGAGTCGGCCGCCGGCTCGCATCGTCCCGGCCAAGAGCTCGTCTCGCAGCAGGCGGTAGGTGGAAGCAAGCGCCTCTGCGGGGCCAAACAGCTCCTCCTCTTTCTCCTCCCAACCAGCGCCGCTCACGCCCGCCACCGCATCCAAGAACGGCGACGGTGAAAGCCCGGCGCCGCGGTCCTCCGCTCGCGGGTAAGCGAGCACGAGCCGTTCGCGCGCCCGGCTGAAGGCCACGTACAGCGCCTGGCCGAGGGCAGCGCTGCGGCTCTCCTCGGTATCGGCGGGAAGCTGGTGTCGCAGGAGCGCGTCGGGAATCCGTTCGGGCGCGTTCGCCGCCAGCCTGGAATGAAGGCCGAGCACGTACACGTGATCGGCCTCCAAGCCGCCGGCCGCGGCCAGCGTCAGGACCTGTACCGCGGATGGGCGGGTCAACTCCGGCTCCTCCTGCTCGCGCAACCCGAAGTCCGCTACGGCGGCGATCGAACGCGCGAACTCTCGCGGCGTCGCCTGGGGGACGCGACGCACGAAAGCCGCCGCGAGCTCGCCGAAGCTCGCCAGCGCCCGGAGGCGCTCCACCACATCCGGTTGGGCGGCGAACAGCTGCTGGCGGCGCAGGCCGAGGCGATCGATCAGCCGGTGCACGTAGAGATCGGGCCGGCTCGTGTCGATCGCCGAGGAACCCGACCGGTACAGCTTCAAGAACACGCGGATCCGCTCCCTGGCCTCGGGCGGCACCTGGGGCGATTCGGTCGCCGCGGCGAGCGCCGCCACCATGTCGAGCTTGCGGCGGCGCGCGATCTGGGTGCACCTCGCGATGTCAACCGAGCGCAGCTCGATCGGTGGCCGCGCCAGGGCCCGGACCACCGCCCCCGCGTCGGTGGGGTCGGCCAGCAGGCGCAGCCAGGCGAGCACATCCCTGATCTCGGCACGCTGAAAGAACGCCGCCTCACCGATCAGACGGTGGGCGATCGCGCGCTCTTGCAGCGCGACCCCGACCGCCTGTCCTTCGTGCGTGATCTCGGGCACGAGCACCGCGATATCTCCGGGCGCGATGCCGTCGCGGGCGAGCAGCCGCTCGATGTCGACCGCCACCGCCTGCGCTTGGGAGCGCTCGTTGGCACAGCGCCAGAGCTCGAGCTCGCCGCCCGCGGACGCCGCGGGGCCGTCGACCCTCTCGATGCCGCCACAGGCGAGGGCTGCGCCGGCCGCGCGCCAGACGCGCTCCGGGCAGCGCCATCCGTGGAGGAGCTCGACCGTGCGGGCTCCCGGCGCCTCGAAGCTCCGCATCCGAGCCACCCCCGCGGCGCGAAAGCGCCGCAGCGCACCGAGCGGGTCACCGGCCGCGGTGAGGCCCGGGGCTCCGACCTCGAGCGCGAGCGCGGCGGGAGCGCTGTCGAGCTCCTGGGCGTCGTCGAGCAGCAGGTGGTCGAAGCGACGGGCCAGCCGGGGCTGCGCGCGCGCGAGGGCAATCGCGTCGAGGATCAGGTCGCCGGCGTCGCGGGCGCCCACTTCATCGAGCAGGCGCTCGTGGGCGCGGTAGACCTCGGCGAACTCGCACTCGAGCGCCGCGTCCGGGGAATCGGGCGCGAGCGACTGCGCCCAGCGCAGGTACTCGCCGGGATCGACGAGCTCGGCCTTGAGACGATCGATCCGGCGGACGAACCCCGCCAGCAGCGTGTTCGGCCGACCCCCGAAGTCGTGGTGCTGGAGCGACAGCTCGTCGATCCTCTCGACCAGCATCGCGAGCCGATCCCCGGCGCTGAGCGCGGCCGCGAGAGGATCGGCGCCGGCGCCCGCACTGCTCAGGATCAGAGCGGCAAGCCGGGGCGGCGTGACGACGTAGAGCTCGTCGTAGCCGCGCTCGAGCGCCGTCTCGAGCCGCTCCTGCAGGGCGAGAGCACGCGCGGCGCTGGGCACGAGCAACCCCACCCGCTCCGGAGCACAGCCCTGCTCGATCAGCCACCGAAATCGCGCCTCGATCACCCGCGTCTTGCCGGTGCCGGCCGCGCCGAGGACGATCAGCCGTTCGCCGGTATGCCTCACGGCCTGCAACTGGTCGGCCGACAGCCCGTCGAGCACCCGCTGTAAGCCCGCGCCGCCTGAAAGCAGGTCAAGCTCCCCCTGGGACTCGCTGCGTTCGTGCTCGGCGCTCACCGTCTGACAGCATAGGTCGAGCATGACCTCCACCCGCACGGCACTGGACGCTGACTGGCTCGGAGCGTGCCGGCGCGCCGTGGCGGGACTGAGCGAGCTGCTTGCGGCGACGCCGAGCACCGCCGAGCGGGCACGCGAGACCGGGACTCGCGGCAGCGGCGGCGATCGGACGCTCGAGATCGACAGCGCCGCCGAGACCGTGGTCGTAGCCGAGCTCGACGCTCTGTGCTCCGAGGGTTACCGCTTCCACGCGATCTCCGAGGAGCGGGGGGAAATGGACTACGGAGACGGCGGCGTACGCGTGATAATCGACCCGATCGATGGCTCACTGAACGCCAAGCGCGGCGCCTGTCACTACGCGCTATCGCTGGCGGTCGCCGACGGAGAGACCGCATCCGACGTGGCGTTCGGCTTCGTGCACGACTTCGGCGCCGGCGAGCAGTGGTGGGCCTACCGGGGTGAGGGCGCGTTCCGCGACGGCGACCGGCTCGACCCGTCCCTACCCGAGCGGCGCTCGGGTGACGGGCGGCTCGAGCTGCTCGGGATCGAGTCCGCCGATCCACGCTGGGTGGCCGAGTCGATCGAGACCCTGCTGGACTCGGCGCACCGACTGCGGGCGCTGGGAACGATCGCCAGCACCCTGTGCCAGGTCGCCGCGGCCCGGTTTGACGGGATGGTCACGCTGCGCCGCTGCCGCGGAGTCGACGCCGCCGCCGGTCAGCTGATCGTGCGCGAAGCCGGGGGCCTGGTCTGCTTCACCGACTGTGAGGACCCGCTCGGCGCGCCCCTCGACGCGACCCCCAGCTCGCACGTGGTCGCTGCGCGCTCCCACCAGGGCCTGCAGGAGCTGAAACGGATCCCCACGTGATCGACTGGATCCTGGCCGAGAAGATCGCCGCCTACGTCGCCGGCAAGGGCGACGCTGCGCCGCCGAAGGCCAACCTGGTCAGGCTCGCCGCCGAATCCGAGCGGCGCGTGACCGCCTACACGGGTCTGCGGCCATCGCGGCCGCTGCCGCCGCCCGAGGGGATCGAGCGCAGAGAGTGGATCAGGACCAACATCAAGGCGATGCGCCAGCTATTGGACCCGGTGCTCGACCGGGCCGGCGGCGGACTCGGCCCGCTGCGACCCGCGGTCCAGCTCGGGCTCGGCTTCGTGGTCACGACCGAAGTGGCGGTCGTGCTCGGCTATCTCGCCCAACGCGTGCTCGGCCAGTACGAGCTCGTGCTGCTCGACGAGGCCGCCGACGCGAGCCCGCCGCGGCTGCTGTTCGTGCTTCCCAACCTGGGGCAGGCGGTGCAGGCGTTTGGCGCCGAGGAGGACGAGTTCGTCACCTGGGTCGCGCTGCACGAGGTGACCCACGCAGTGCAGTTCGCGGGCGTGCCGTGGCTGCACGACCACGTCGCGGGACTCGTGCGCGAGCTGCTCGAGAAGGCCGAGCTGCGGATCGACGCCGAGCGCAAGCTGCGCCTGCCCAGCGCCGACGAGGTCCGGCGCGTCGCCGGCGCACTCAGACGCGGAGACCTGATCTCGATCTTCACCAGCAGCGCCGAGCGCGAGACGCTCGACCACGTCCAGGCCGTGATGGCGGTGATCGAGGGGCACGCCGAGCACGTGATGGACGAGGTGGCGCCTGACCTGATCCCCTCGTTGCCGAAGCTGCGCTCGGCGCTCGACCACCGCCGCAAGTCGCAGTCCGGACTCTCGCGGGTGCTGGCCAAGCTGCTCGGACTCGAGCTCAAGCTGCGCCAGTACGAGCAGGGAAAGTACTTCTGTGACGCCGTCGTAGCCCGCGCCGGAGCCCCGGCGCTCGGGCACGTGTTCTCCGGCCCGGCGGCGCTGCCGACGCTCGAGGAGCTGCGCGACCCGCCGAGCTGGCTGCGGCGCGTCGGGCTCGACGGCGCCCTGCCTCAGCGCTCGACGGCGTAGAGGCGCCACTCATCCGGCACGCCCCTGAGCGCGTGGGCGCCGCGGTCGGCGAACCGCAGCCCGGAGCCGACCACGAGGTCCTTGACCGTGCTCGACGCGAGCACCTGCCCGGGCTCGGCCTCGTGCATCACGCGCGAGGCGATGTGGACGGCGATGCCGGTGACGTCGTCCTCGCGCAGCTCGCACTCCCCGGTGTGGACTCCGGCGCGGACGCTGAGTCCGAGCGAGGCGACGCCGTCGACGACCTCGCTGGCACAGCTGACGGCGCGGGCAGGACCGTCGAACGTGGCCAGGAATCCGTCGCCGCTGGTCTTGACCTCGTTGCCGCGCCAACGCCGCAACCCTTCGCGCACGATGCGGTTGTGATCCTCGAGTTGGCGCCGCCACCGCGCGTCGCCGACCTTCGAGAGCTGCTCGGTCGAGCCCACGATGTCGGTGAACAGAACTGTCGCCAGCACGCGGTCGATCCGCGGGGTCGAGCGCCGGCCGGTGAGGAACTCCTCGATGTCGGCGAGTCCGGGCGGGTCGGCCCACGGGTAGGCGTCCTCGCCGGGATACTCGATGAACCGGGCGCCCGGGATCAGTGACGCCACCTCGCGGCCGCACTCGACGGGCACAATCCGGTCGCCGGTCACGTGCGTGACCAGCGTCGGGACGCGGATCGTGGGCAGCACGGCGCGCAGGCTCGTCTGCATGGTCATCTCCATCAGCCGGCGGGCCATCCCGGGGCTGAGCGCGGAGCGCTGCATCCGCCCCCACCACGCCACGAACTCGCGGTTGCCCACCTGGCTCGGCGCGAACAGCGAGACGAGGGTGCCGTCGCCCCAGCTGTGCTCGATCGCCTCGAGCATCTGCTCGCGGGCCTCGCCGCCGAACGTGTGCCGGCCGTCAGCGGCAACCCCCGAAAGCACGAGCGAGCTCACGGCGTCGGGATAGGTGGCGGCGAACATCGCCGAAAGGCCGAGATCTGAGCCGCCGATCATCGCCACCCGCTGCGAGTCGACGGCGGCGAGCACGGCGCCCAGGTCGTCGACCTGCTGCTCTAGCGTCGGGGGCTCGGTCGTCGGATCCGACAGGCCGGTGCCGCGGCGGTCGAACATGATCAGCCGCGCGAACTCGGCCATGCTGGTGAAGCTCCGAGCCGTGCCGGGCTCCTCCCACATCAGCTCGAGATGCGACGCCGGTCCGTTGATCACCACCAGATCGCACGAACCCTCGCCGAGCACCTGGTAGGCGATGCTGGCGCCGCCGCTGTGGGCGTAATGAGTGGGTGGCGCGGTCATTCTGCACTCGAGAATGTAACCAGTCCACCGCGGCGGTTTACAAACACATGTTCGATAGAATCGCAAGCGAACCCAAAATGTCCCTCCGCCCAACGGGAGCAAGTTTCTAGCCATGGCTACCACCAGCAACACGAGCGGTCAGACGGCCGCAACCACCCCCAGCGCACAGAAGGCGGCAACCGCCCGCGGTCAGAAGGCCGCAGCGACACGCAAGCGAAACGCGGCTCGCAAGTCCGCCACGGCGACCAAGGCGAATGCTCGCCGGACCGTCAACAGCACCAAGAGCAATGCTCGTCGGACCGTCGCCAGTACCAAGACCACGGCCGACCGGGCCTCGAGCGCGACGGCGGCCGAGTCCAAGGTCCGCGTGACCCAGGCGCAGCAGATCGCCGAGCGCGCCGTCCTGGTGCCGGTCGGCGCGAGCCTTCTCGCCCGCGACAACCTGGTCTCCACGGTCAAGGGCCTGGCCACCAGATACAGCAATCGCGCGTCGGTGCAGCGCGAGCTCAACCGCTACGAGCGCCGCGGTGCGACCGCGCGCAACCGCTTCGAGCGCCAGGTCCGCCGCACGCGGACCAAGTTCGAGCGCGAGCTGCGCCAGCGCCGCAATCGGGTCGAGAGAACGGTGGCTCAGAACCGTCGTCGTTTCGAGCGCGAGGTGCGCTCGGTCCGCAAGGACCTCGAGAAGCAGTCGGGGACGTTCACCGCTCGCGTCGAGAAGCTCGTCTCAGACGCGTCGGATCGAATCCCGGTCTCCTAGATCAGCTTCCCCCGCTCGGCGCCCACGGAGAGCGCCGCGAGCGGGACAGGTTCGCCGGCCTCATATCCTCGCCGGCGAATGAAGCACCCTCTCCTCCCTCAACCGCCGGGGCGTCACGCAAGTGGCGCCCCGTCGGTCTTTAATCCGCGAGGTGACGAACACCGCCCTGGTCGGAGCCCTCCTCGGTGCCTGCGTCGTCGCCGGGTGCGGGTCAACGGTCGCCTCGTGCTCGTGGTCGGCTGCATCCATGGGAACGAGTGCGCGGGGATCGCGGTCACGCGCGCCCTCGAGCGGGCGCGCACTCGTGCCGACCTCTTGATCGTGCCGGACCTGAACCCGGACGGCCGCCCGCGGCACTCGCCAGGATGCTCGCGGCGTTGACCTCAACGCCAACTGGTCTTCGCAGTGGCACGGCGGCGGGCGACCGTGGGACGTCTACTACCCAGGTCCCCGCCCGTTCTCCGAGCGCGAGACGCGGCTCGCGCGCG
>JBPCQU010000019.1:0-9693 GCA_050997795.1 Solirubrobacteraceae bacterium
CTGCCGGGCCGCTGTCACGAGGCGCTGGTCCTCAACCGGCCCGACGTGATCGAGGGCGTCCACGTGTCGATGCTCGACGCCGGCGCCGAGGTGCTCGAGACCGACACCTTCCAGGGCTCGCGGCTGAAGCTATCCGAGTGGGGATTGGAGGACCACACCCACGAGATCAACCTCAAGGCGGCGCAGATCGCCCGCAAGGCCGCCGGCGAGCGCCGGTTCGTCGCCGGCTCGATCGGCCCGACCGGCTTGTTGCCCGCCAGCGACGATCCCACCCTCGGCCAGATCACGTTCGCCGAGCTGGTGAAGGTGTTCGCCGAGCAGGCGACCGGCCTGGTCGCCGGCGGGGTTGACTTGATCATCATCGAGACCGCGCAGGACATCCTCG
Organism: Solirubrobacteraceae bacterium; assembly: GCA_050997795.1. GTDB lineage: Bacteria > Actinomycetota > Thermoleophilia > Solirubrobacterales > Solirubrobacteraceae > Palsa-465. The sequence continues at coordinate 386 of JBPCQU010000019.1, forward strand.
AGGTCAAGGCCGCGATCTTCGGCGCGCGCCAGGCCTTTGCGCAGGCCAGTCGCCGGCTCCCGATCCAGTGCAGCGTCTCGCTGCTGCCCCAGGGCGGCAAGATGCTGCTCGGGACCGACATCAGCGCGGTGCTGGCGACGCTCGAGGCGCTCGACGTCGACGTGATCGGGCTCAACTGCTCGACCGGCCCCGAGGACATGCGCGACGCGATCCGCTTCCTGGGGGAGTTCTGCCCGGTCCCGGTGCACTGCATCCCGAACGCCGGCCTGCCGCTCCAAGGACCCAACGGCGAGACGATCTTCCCCGAGCAGCCCGGACCGCTGGCCGACGCGCTGGGGGAGTTCGTCGACCGCTACGGGGTCTCGATCGTCGGCGGGTGCTGCGGCACGACGCCGGACCACATTCGGGCGATCGCCGAGCGCGTGGACGGCAACGTCCCCGCGCGGCGTCCGGCCAAGCGCCCGCCGCACGTCAGCTCGATGATCGCCGCGACATCGCTGGTGCAGGATCCGCGCCCGACGCTGATCGGTGAGCGCGTCAACTCTCAAGGCTCGCGCAAGGCCAAGGAGATGCTGCTCTCCGACGACTATGACGGCCTGCTGGTCGTAGCCGAGGACCAGGTCACCGGGGGCGCCCATGTGCTCGACGTGTGCGTCGCACTGACCGAGCGCCAGGACGAGGCCGACCAGATGCGGGAGATCGTCAAGCGGATCTCGCTCACCCAGCCCACGCCGATCCAGGTCGACTCCACCGAGCCCGAGGTGATCGAGGGCGCGCTGGAGCAGATTCCCGGCCGGGCGATCGTCAACTCGATCAACCTCGAAGCCGGCCGCGCCAAGCTCGACCGCGTCGTCCCGCTGGCCAAGGCGCACGGCGCCGCCCTGATCGCACTGACGATCGACGAGGTGGGGATGGCCAAGACCGCTGAGCGCAAGCTCGAGGTCGCCCGGCGCCTGACCGAGCTGTGCTGCACCGAGCACGGGCTCGACCCCGAGGCGCTGATCTTCGACTGCCTCACGTTCACGCTGACCACGGGCGATCCCGAGTGGCGCCCGAGCGCGGTCGCGACGATCGAGGGGATCCGGCTGATCAAGTCCGAGATTCCTCATGTCAAGACCTCGCTCGGCGTCTCCAACGTCAGCTTCGGCGTGGGGGTGCCGGCGCGCTCGGCCCTCAACAGCGTGTTCCTGCACCACTGCGTGGCGGCGGGGCTCGATCTGGCGATGGTCAACCCCAACCACATCACGCCCTACAACGAGATATCCGAGGCCGAGCGGGAGCTCGCCGACGACCTAGTGTTCGACCGCCGCGAGGATGCGCTCGAGCGGTTCATCGCCCACTTCGAGGCCAAGGGCCCCGACGCCGACGATGCCGGCCCCGGCGCCGCGGATCCGACCGAGGGGATGGAGCCCGAGGAGGCGCTTCACTTCCACATCCTGCGGCGCAAGAAGGAGGGCGTCGAGGACTGGATCGATCAGAGCGTCGAGAAGATCGGCGCCGTTCCGACGCTCAACCAGGTGCTGCTGCCGGCGATGAAGGAGGTGGGTGACAAGTTCGGCGCCGGCGAGCTGATCCTGCCGTTCGTGCTCCAGTCGGCCGAAGTGATGAAGCGCGCCGTGGCCCAGCTCGAGCGCTACCTGGACAAGATCGAGGGGTACACCAAGGGGACGGTGGTGATCGCCACCGTGTTCGGTGACGTGCACGACATCGGCAAGTCACTGGTCAACACGATCCTGACCAACAACGGCTACACGGTGATCGATCTCGGCAAGCAGGTTCCGATCTCGAACATCCTCGATGCCGCGGTGAAGCACGACGCGACGGCGATCGGCCTCTCGGCGCTGCTCGTCTCCACCTCCAAGCAGATGCCGGCCTGTGTCCAGGAGCTGCATGCGCGCGAGCTGCCCTTCCCCGTGCTGATCGGCGGGGCGGCGATCAACCGCAACTTCGGCCTGCGGATCCTCTACCCCGACGGCACCGAGTCCGACCAGACCTACGGGCCCGGAGTGTTCTACTGCAAGGACGCGTTCGAGGGGCTGGCCAAGATGGACCAGCTGATCGACGCCGGGGCCCGCGCCGAGCTCGTCGCCAAGACCCGGGACGCGGCGCAGCGCCTGCGCGACCAGCCGCCGGCCCCCGCCGACGACGGGCCGCCGGTGACCGACGACTCGGTGCGCAGCGCGGCCCGCACCGACAACCCGATCCCGCAGCCCCCGTTCTGGGGGGCACGGGAAATCCAAACGCCGTTGGACGAGGTCTACCGCCATCTCGACACCCACGTGCTGTTCAAGCTTCACTGGGGTGGGCGCGGCGTCAAGGGCGACGACTGGACCCGCCTGCTGCGTGACGACTTCCAGCCCCGACTGGAGCGCATGTGGCGCGAGCAGACCTACCTGCACCCGCGCGCGCTGCTGGGCTACTTCCCCTGCAACGCCGACGGCAACGAGCTGGTGGTGTGGGATCCCGACGCCCCGAGCGAGCGCGAGCTCGAGCGTCTGGTCTTCCCGCGCCAGCCCCGCCACGACCGCATCTGCCTGGCCGACTTCTACCGCCCCCTCGGCGACGAGCCCGACGTGGTGGCTCTGCAGGCCGTCACCGTCGGCGAGCAGGTGACCGAGCTGATGGCCTCGCTCGAAGCTGATGGGTCTTACGCCGAGCAGCTGTTCGTGCACGGACTCGGCGTGCAGACGGCCGAGGGGATGGCCGAGTGGCTGCACTCGCGCGTGCGCTCAGACCTCGGCGTCGCTCCCGCGCAAGGACGCCGGTACTCCTGGGGGTACCCGTCCTGCCCCGAGCAGTCGGAGCTGACCAAGGTGTTCGCGCTGCTCGACGCGGAGTCGATCGGGCTGCGGCTGTCGGGCGGGTACGCGGTCGAGCCCGAGCAGTCGACACTGGCGATCGTCGCCTACCACCCCCAAGCGGTCTACTTCGGGATGAAGTCTGGGACGCTGCCCGGCAACGAGCGCCAGGCCAGCGATGAACTGATCGCCGGGACCGACAAGGACCCGACGCTGCAGGCGACGCTCCCCGACGCCGACCCGGCGGCCGGCGTGGACGCCGACGAGCCGGCTATGGCCGAGGCCTAGCTCGCCGAGTAGGTGACCGTCAGCGTCGAAGTGGCGAACGCCGGGACGTAGCAGACTCGGTGGCGCTTTACGTGGATCACGGTGACCTTGTGGCCCGGGCCGATCCGCTTCTGCGTGTGCGCGCGGATCACGTTGCAGTACTGGTTTGGCCCGAACGGGCCGCCGAACGGCCCAAAGCCGTAGTAGCCACTGCTTCCGGACTGGATATCGGACACCGACTGGATCGCACCGAGCGTCAGGCCGGCGGCCGTGGCGTAGCGCAGCGCGTACTCGTGCGCCTTAACGATCGCCCCCGGGATGGCGGCCTGCTGGGCCTTGTCGACCGCCGCGGCGATCGACGCGTTGCTGCGGCGGTTGGCCGGGACGACCCTGACCTGACCGGTACCGGTAGCCGTGACCGTATCTCCCTGGCTGCTCGCCGCCGGCGCGGCGAGCGCCGGCGATGCCACCGCCAGCGCAGCTAGGACCGGCAGGACCGAAAGCGAACGACGGACCATGACCTCTCCCTCTGCTTACGCCCCCGCCCCAGTCCGAGGACTTATTCAAACCCGGACTATACGCCCCTAGCCTTCGGCTTCGATCGCGTTGCCGGCCCGGCGGCCCTGCGACCCGCGCTGTCGGCGCGCGGGCAGCTTCACCGGGGCGGCGTGCATGGCGCGCAGGCGCACCTCGCGCCAGGACATCCCCTCCTTGAGCAGTGCCGGGGTCCCCATCAGCAGCGCGGTCGAGACTTCGACCGCTTGCAGGATGACGCCGTAGGCCACGCCGGTGCCGAAGCCGACGTGCCAGCCCGTGTGGAGGACCGCCGCGCAGGCAGCCTGAAAGACACCGAGGTTCGCCGGCGTCGCCGGCAGCACAGCGGTGATGTTGACCGCGAACAGCACCGCCGCCGCGGCCGCCATCCCGGCCTGATGATCGAGTCCGAGCGCGACCAGCAGGACGTAGCAGGAGAGCCATTGCAGACCCCAGGCGGCGAACTGCGCGAGCGCCGCGACCCCTCCGAGCCGGGGCTGGCGGAACACCACGAGCCCAGCGCGGACGCGGGTCATCGCCCGCCTGGCCTGCGCGAGCAGCGTGTGCAGCCGTCCGAGGCGCGAGCCCGGCGACCCGTGGCGCAGAACCAAGGGCGCCAGCAGCACGAGCACGAGCAGCGCGAGCGGCGCGATCGCCGCCACCAGCAGGGCATCCTGGTGGCCGCTGAACAGGTTGACCGAGGAGAACATCACGGCGCCGAGCACCGCCAGCGCGATGATGTTCAAGAGCGTCTGGGAGACCAGCGTCCCCAGCACGACGGGCAGGTGCTCACGCGGGCGGCCGGTGCGGCGGGCCACGACCAACGCGCGCGAGGGCTCGCCTAGCCGCGCGGGAAGGGTCGAGGACATCAACACACCGATGAACGTTCCCTGCATCGCGTCGGAGAGCCTGACCCTCGCCTTGGGAAGCGCGGCGCGCAGGATCGCGTGCCAGGAGACGGCGCGCATCACCATCGCGCCGCACATGATCGCGAGCCCGAGCAGGACGAACGAGGGGCTCGAGTTGATCAACGCGGAGGCGATGTTGTCGAGCCCGATCTTGTTGAGCGCCAGCACGGCGAGCAGGATTCCGCCCAGCGACACGGCGGCCAGCGTGGCGCGGCGCGCGAACGTGACCAGCGGGCCGTGCTTGCTGACCAGCGGCTGCTCGAGTCTCGGCAGCCCCCGGGCCTCCACGCGCGGCGTGAGGTCAGCCGCACGCGCGCCGGCGGCGACGGCCGCGCGCTGGGCGATCCCCGCGGGCTTCGGGGTCGCGACCGCATCCTCGTAGGCCGCCATCACCTCCTGCGCCACGTGCGGCCAGGCGAAGCGCTGCACGTCTCGAGCGGCGGCTCGCGCCATCTCAGAGCGGCGGCCCGGCTCCTCGTAGAGATCGCGCAGCGCCTCCGCGAGCGCCTGTGGGTCGGCCGGCGGGACCAATACGCCGTCGACGCCATCACGGACCACGTCCCGGTAGCCGGCGATGTCAGACGCCACCACCGGTGTCCCGGCGGCGAACGCCTCGGTCAGCACCATCCCGAAGCTCTCGCCCCGCAGCGACGGCGCGCACAGGACGTCGGCCCGTGCGAGCTCCTCGCGCTTGCGGCGGTCATCGACCTTGCCGAGCATCCGCACGTCCCGGTCGTCGAGCATCATCGGCGCCAGCTCCTCCGCCGTCGCGCCGATCACGGTCAGCTCGCAGGCGATGTGCTCGCGCAGGGCCTCGAACGAGCGCAGCAGCATCGGCAGCCCCTTGCGCTCGACCGATTGACCCACGAACACGATCCGTAGCCGGTCATCGGGAGCGCGAGTCCCGGCCCTGGAGAGCAGGTCGGGCTCGACGTGGACGCCGTTCGGGATCACCCGGTAGTGACCGCCGAAGAAGCGCCGCGCGGTCCAGGCCGCCGCTTCGGAGACCGCGATCCGCACGTGCAGCCGGTTCAGCATCCGGCGGGCGCCGAGCACGTTGGCGATCCCGTTGGAGACCTTGCTGTCGGAGTAGGAGTGAAACGTCCCGACCAGCGGCAGCCGGGTCCAGTCGGTGGCGACCCAGCCAGCGAGCGGAACCAGGGGCTCGTGGATGTGGACCACGTCGTAGCCGCCGGTCCGCAGCTCGTGGTGCATGGTCGCCACGCCGTAGGGGGTGATCGAGACGTTCGAGACGGCGCCGTTGGCCTTGAAGCCCACGGTCCGGCCGAGCGACACCAGGTACTCGGGCGGCTCGAGCGCCTGGGGGCGGGCTCCCCGGTGCAGCACCGCGCCGAACGTGCCGACGGGGTCATAGGGAGCGAGCACGCGGACGTGGTGCCCATCCTCGATGAAGCGCTCGGCCAGCGCTTCGATGTGCCTCGTTACGCCTCCGGGATACGTCCAAGAGTACGGCGAGACCAAGGCGATCCGCATCGTTGCCATTCTAGCTCTTACCCCGTCTTCGCAGCCGGGTTTCGGTGGCCTATCATCGGTTGCCGATGCCCGTCCGGCACTTCGTCAAGTACACGTTCTTGCAGGTCGATCCAGCTTGGCGCCGGCTCGATGACGAGCGCCGGGCGACCGACAAGCGCGAATTCACCGCCGCTTGCCAGGACTTCGCCGACGGGCACCTGCTGCGTTACTTCTCGCTCGTGGGCACGCGCGGTGACGCGGACCTGATGCTGCTTAGCCAGGCCCAGAACCTCGAGCGGATCCACGAGTTTCACGTCGTCCTCGCGCAGAGCGGCCTGATGAAGTGGTGCACGGTTCCCTATTCGCTGCTGGCGATGACCAAGCCGTCGGAATACTCGGATGAGTCGCGCCTCGAAGTTCGACCGGCGCACGGCAAGTACCTGTTCGTATACCCGTTCGTCAAGACTCGCAGTTGGTACCTGCTCGCCCCCGACGAGCGCTGGCGGATCATGCAGGAGCACATCAAGATCGGCCGCGAGTACCCATCCGTCGACCTCAACACGAGCTATTCGTTCGGGCTCGACGACCAGGAGTTCGTGGTCGCGTTCGAGACCGACAACCCGGCTGACTTCCTCGACCTCGTGCAGCGCCTGCGAACCACCGAGTCGAGCGCCTACACCCTTCGCGACACCCCCACGTTCACCTGCATCTCCTGCTCGGTCGACCGCGCGCTCGGGGCGCTTGACGGGGCCGCTATGTCGCTGTCGGCGACGTGAGCGCCGCGCTCGAGCAGGCCGTCGGCGAGCTGCGCGCCGGCGATCCGGTGCTGCGCGAGCTGATCGACCGAGTCGGGATCGAAGCTATAGAAGACGCGCGCGACGGCCGCCCGCGGGACCACTACGGCGCGCTGGTGCGCTCGATCGTCGGCCAGCAGCTCTCGACCAAGGCCGCGCGCGCGATCTACCTCCGTCTGACCGAGCGCTTCGGCGGGCGGCCGCCGACGCCCGAGGAGGTGCTGGCCGACGACCCCGACGCCCTGCGCGCGGCCGCGGGGCTCTCGCGCGCCAAGGTGGGCTTCCTGCGCTCGCTGGCCGAGCACGTGCTCGACGGCTCCCTCGAACTGCACAAGCTCGGCCGGCTTCCAGATGAGCAGGTGATCGCCGAGCTGGTGGCGGTCAAGGGCCTGGGGGTCTGGACCGCGCACATGTTTTTGATGTTCCATCTGCGCAGGCCCGATGTACTGGCGGTCGGCGACCTCGGCATCCGCCGGGCGATCATGCTCACCTACGGGCTGGCGGAGCTGCCCAGCCCAGCCGAGGCCGAGCAGATCGCCGAGCCGTGGCGCCCGCACCGCACGCTCGCGTGTCTGTTCTTGTGGCGCTCGCTCGACGCGACGCCGGTCTCAGACGGCTGAGACCTGCTCCTCTTCGGCGACGCGGAACGACGAGCCGCAGCCACAGGCGGCGACCACGTTGGGGTTCTCGACCTTGAAGCCGGCGCCCTGGAGACCGTCGACGAAGTCGATCACCGAGCCCCGCACGTAGGGCAGGCTCGGCGTATCGACCAGCAGCCGAATCCCCTTGTCTTCGAACACCTCGTCGTCGCCGCGCTGTTCGTCGAAGGCGAGCGCGTACTGAAAGCCCGAGCAGCCGCCGCCCCTGACGCCCACCCGCAGTCCCGCTGTCGGCGCGACCGTGGCCTGCGATGACAAAAACTCCTTGACCTTCTCGGCACCTCTGTCGGTGAGGGTGATCATGCTTTCAGAAGTATAGCCATGGGACCTCGATACGCTAGAGAGCATGTCCGCGACTCCAGAAGAGCTGAAATCACGGATCGAGTCCGGGATCCCCGGCGCCGTGGCGAGCGTCAGCGGCGACGGTCATCACTTCAGCGCTGTGATCAGCGCGCCCGCGTTTCGCGGCCTGCCCAAGCTCGCCCAGCACCGGCTCGTATACGACGTGTTCGGCCTCGAGCTCGGCGAGCGCATTCATGCCCTCTCAATCCAGACCAACCTCGGAGAGAACAATGACCGATGAAGCTTCGATTCCGACGACTCCGATGCGCGAGGCGATCCAGAGCGCGATCTCCGAGAACCCGGTGATCCTGTTCATGAAGGGCACCCCGGAGCAGCCCGCATGTGGCTTCTCCGCCCGCACCGTCGCGATGCTGCAGTCGCTCAGCCCGCCATTCGCCGCAGTCGACATCCTGCCCGACCCGCGTATCCGCCAGGAGCTCGCGAGCCTGTCGAACTGGCCGACGATCCCGCAGCTCTTCGTCGACGGAGACCTCGTCGGAGGGTGTGACATCGTGAGCGAGATGTACCAGTCGGGCGAGCTTCAGGAGGTGCTCGGCGTGGAGGAGCACAGCAGCGGCCAGGAGCCAGCGCAGGCTGGCGCCGCCCCGGCCGAGGCTGGCGCCGCCCCGGCCGAGGCTGCCCCCACCGCTACGCAGGCTGCCCCGCAGGCGCCTCAGACGCCGCCGCTTTCGATCGAAAATCGGCTCTGAGCCCTCAAGCGTTCGATGTGATCGTCCTCGGGGCCGGTCCCGCCGGCGAGGTGCTGGCCGGCCGGGTGGTCGAGCAGGGCCGGCGCACCGCGATCGTCGAGTCCCGGCTGGTCGGCGGCGAGTGCTCCTTCTACGCCTGCATGCCCTCGAAGGCCTTGCTGCGCCCAGCGCAGGCGCTCTCGGAGGCGCGTCGTGTCCCCGGCGCGGCGCAAGCGGTCACCGGCGAGCTCGCCGTCGAGCCGGCCCTCGCCCGCCGCGAAGAGATCAGCCCCGACCTCGATGAATCTGGGCAGGCGTCCTGGCTCGAGGAACGCGGCATCACCCTCGTCCGCGGCCATGGTCGCCTCGACGGCGAGCGCCGCGTCCGGGTCGACGACGAGCCCTACGAGGCGCGCGACGCGGTCGTCCTCGCCGTCGGCAGTGGCGCCTCGATGCCACCGATCTCCGGTCTGGCCGAAAGCCTGCCCTGGACCAATCGGGAGGCGACAACCGCGCGCACGCTCCCGGCTTCCCTGATCGTGCTGGGGGGCGGCGTCGTCGGTGTCGAGATGGCGCAGGCCTACCGCACGCTCGGCGTCGAGGTGACGTTGCTCGAAGCGGCTCCGCGGCTGCTGGCCCGCGAGGAGCCGTTTGCCAGCGAGCAGGTCCATGCCGCGCTGCGCGAGCTGGGCGCGGACGTCCGTCTCGGGGTCAGCGCCAGCGCGGTGCGCCGCGACGCCTCAGGCGTGACGGTAGAGCTCGGCGACAGCGACCGGGTGCAAGCGCAGGAGATCCTCGGCGCCGTCGGCTGGCGGCCGTTGACCGACGATCTCGGGCTCGAGAG
>JBPCQU010000039.1:0-5624 GCA_050997795.1 Solirubrobacteraceae bacterium
CAGTATGGCCGCGGCCAGCTCGTCGACCGGCTCGGTGTCGACGCCGCCAAGGTCAGCGTGATCCACCATGGCGCCTTCGATTATCTCGTCGAGTAGCCCGACCCACTCCCACTCCCGCCCGAGCTCGCGGCAGTGCAGGGACCGATGGTCCTGTTCTTTGGCCTGTTGCGCCCCTACAAGGGGGTGGCGACGCTGCTCGAGGCGTGGCGGGGCGTGTCCGGTGCGGAGCTGTGGGTCGTGGGCCGCCCGCGCGGCGTCGAGCTCGATCGGCTCCGGGAGCGGGCGAGCGCGACCGTCCGCTTCGTGCCGCGGTTCGTCTCCGACGCCGAGCTGCCCGCCTTCTTCCGCCGCGCCGACGTGGTGGTGCTCCCGTACTCGCGCACCGAGCGGTTTGACTTCTCGGGCGTGCTCGCGACGGCGCTGGCGTTTGGACGGCCGAGCCTGCTCAGTGACATCGGCGGCTTCTCGGAGGTGGCCGCCCTGGGAGCGGCGCGGCTGGTGGCGCCCGACGACGTCGACGCGTTGGGCGAGGCGCTGGCGGATCTGATCGCCGATGGCAGCGCTCGCGATCGGCTGGCGGCGGCGGCGCTGGCGGCCGCCCGCGGTCCCTACTCCTGGGACGCGGCGGCCCTGGACACGCTGGGGCTCTACCGGCGCCTGGTCTAAGCGTCAGGCGACGGCTTGCTCGGCCGCCGTGCGCCGCGCCACCTCGGCCCGCACGACCGGCGCGACCTCGGTACCGAACAGCTCGATCGAGCGCAGCACGTCTCGGTGCGCGACCGCGCCGACGCTCATCTGGCCCACGTAGCGTGTTGCCGAACAGCTCGTGCTCGAACAGGATCTTCTCGGTCACCTGCTCGGGCGAGCCGGCCGCGACCGCGCCGCTGGGCGAGCGCAGCGCCTCGTACTCGGGGCGCCCCGAGGGCGGCCAGCCGCGCTCGCGTCCGATTCGGTTCATCATCGCCAGGTAGGGCTGGGCGAAGGCCGAGTCCGCCGCGGCGGAGGTCTCGCCGACGAACGCGTGCGTGTTGATCGCGAGCTCCAAGCCGGCCGGGTCGTGGCCCGCCTGCATCGCGGCACGCCGGTAGAGCGTGACCAGCGGCGCAAAGCGCTCTGGCTGACCGCCGATGATCGCCAGCGTCAGCGGCAGCCCCAACGTCCCGGCGCGCACGACTGACTGGGGCGAGCCGCCGACCGCCACCCAGACTGGCAGCGGATCCTGCACCGGCCGCGGCCATACGCCGGCGTCGGTCAGCGGCGGGCGCAAGCGTCCAGGCCAGGTGACGTGGGTCGACTCCCGCAGCTTCAGCAGCAGCTCGAGCTTCTCGGCGTACAGCTCGTCGTAGTCGTCGGGGTCGTAACCGAACAGCGCGAAGGACTCGATGAACGAGCCGCGCCCGGCCATGATCTCGGCGCGGCCCCCGGAAAGCAGGTCGAGTTCGGCGAACTGCTGAAAGACGCGCACCGGGTCATCGGAGCTCAGCACCGTCACCGCGCTGGAGAGCCTGATCCGCTCGGTCTTGGCGGCGATCGCCGCCAGTGGTATCGCCGGCGAGGAGATCAGGAAGTCCGGCCGGTGGTGCTCACCGATCGCGAACACGTCGAGCCCGAGCTGGTCGGCCAGCACGCCCTCCTCGATCAGCTCGCGCATGCGTTGCTCCGGGCTGACGCCCGAGCTCAAATCGGCGAAGGTGGCGAGTCCGAGTTCCATGCGGACCTCAACTCTAGCAGGTAGTTGTGCGAACAACTACCCCTCTGAGGGGCGACGGCGGCAACCCGGCTCCGCAGCCGAGCGCTGTCGCCCCAGCGGTCTCTGCGCCAGAATGCCACCGCCATGACCGCGCTCGCGATCGTCTTCTGGGTCTGCGCCGGACTCCTCCTCTATGCCCACGCCGGCTACGCGGGCCTCCTCGCTGCGCTCGGGGTACTCGCGCGGATGCGCCGGCGCCCCGACGGCGCTCCCGCCGAGCCCGCGTCCACCCCAGCGGTGTCGGTGATCGTCGCCGCCTACGCCGAGCAGGAGGTCATCGCCGAGCGAGTCGCGAACCTGCGGGCCCTCGATTACCCGAGCGAGTGCCTCGAGATCATCGTCTCCTGCGACAGGTCGCCCGACGCCACCGCCGCTCGAGCCCATCAGGCGGGAGCCGATGTCGTCCTCGAGCTCCCGCGCGGGGGCAAGATCCGCGCCCAGGACGCGGCGGTCCAGCAGGCCCGGGGGACGATCGTCGCGTTCTCCGACGCGAACGCTCGCTGGGAGCCGGGCGCGCTCAGGGCGCTCGCTGCCCCGTTCGCCGACGAGCGCGTCGGCTACGCCTGCGGCGACGTGCGGTTCGTCAACGAGCGCGGGACCAACCAGGAGGGGCTCTACTGGCGCTACGAGATGTGGCTTCGGGCGCTCGAGTCGCGCGTGCGATCGGTCACCGGCGGCAACGGCGCGATCTACGCGACCCGGCGCGACTCCTACCTGGTGGTCGATCCGATCATGGGTCACGACCTGTCGTTTCCGTTCAACATGGTCAAGCGCGGCTGGCTCGCGGTGTACGCGCCGCAGGCGCGAGCGAGCGAGAAGATGGTCCCCTCGATCGAAGGAGAATTTGCCCGCAAGCGGAGGATGATGAGCCACGGCTGGCCGATCGTCCTGCGCGGAGGCATGCTCTCGCCGCGCGGCTACGACCCCCTCTACGCGTTGATGATCGCCTCCCACCGGGTGCTGCGCTACGCGTCTCCGTTCCTGCACGTGGTGGCTTTAGGGACGAGCCTCGCGCTGCTCGGGCGAGGCTGGATCTACGTGCTCGCGGTGGCGCTCCAGCTAGCGGTGCTGCTCGCGGCGCTCGCGGCCGGCGCGGTCCCGGCCCGTCCGCTGCTGCTCGCTCGCTACTACGTGCTCACGACCGCCTCGCTAGCCGCGGGCCTGTGGGACTGGCTCGCGCACGGGACCCCGGCGGGCTGGGAGCCCGCGGAGGGGACGCGGTGATCACCCGCGCGCTTGACCTCGCGATCGCGCTGACGGGCTCGATCCTGACCGCTCCGCTGGTGGCGGCGCTCGCGCTCGCGATCCGGCTCGAGTCTCGGGGCGGGGCGAGCTACCGCCAAAGCCGCGTAGGAAAGGGGGGCCGGCAGGTTCAGATCTACAAACTGCGCACGATGGTCAGCGGAGCGGAGTTCAAGGGCGCCGGGCTCGCGGTTGCCCAAGGCGATGACCGGATCACGCGCGTCGGCGCGCTGTTGCGTCGCTACTCGCTCGACGAGCTGCCAAATCTCTACAACGTGATCCGCGGGGAAATGGCGATCGTCGGTCCGCGCCCGACGATCGAAAGCCAGGTGCGCCAGTACACAACGCGCCAGCGGGGTCGCCTGGCGGTAAAGCCCGGGATCACCGGTTGGGCACAGGTCAACGGCCGGGCGTCGCTGCCCTGGCCGGAGCGGATCGAGCTCGACCTCTGGTACGTCGAGCACCGCTCGCTGGCGCTCGACCTCTCGATCCTGGGCCGCACGATCGGCATGGTCCTGCGCGGCCACGGCATCTACAAAGGAGCGACCGGCGGATGGCAGCCCCCGAACGAGACCCCGTAGCCGACCGCGTCGCGGCTCCCGGACGAGACCCCGTGGCGGTTCTGCTGACCGGGGTCGGCAAGCGCTATGACATCGTCTCGGCGTTCGCCCAGCACGCGACGGTGATCGCGGCTGACCCCAACCCGCTCGCCCCCGCGCAGTACGCGGCCCACCACCGCCGCGCGGTGCCGCCGATCGCCGACCCCGGCTACGTTCCGGCGCTGCAGGCCCTGTGCGAGGAGTTCGGGGTGCGGGCGGTCGTGCCGCTCACCGACCTGGACCTCGAAGTGCTCGGTCACGCCCGGGCGGCCGGGCGTCTGCCGGCATTCGTCCCAGATCCCGAGTTCGCCCGCGCGACGTTTGACAAGTAAGAGGCCCACCTGTTGCTGGCGCGGCTCGGGCTGCCGTCGCCGCCGACCGTGCTGCCCGGCGAGCCGGTCCCCAGCTATCCGGTCATGGTCAAGCCCCGCCAGGGGTCGGGCGCGCGCTCGATCCATCGCGCCCAGGACGCGCAAGCGGCCGAGTTCTTCGTGCGCTACGTCGAGGAGCCGACGATGATCCAGCGCGCGATGGACGGACCGGAGTTCTCGATCGATTGCCTATCTGACCTCGAGGGACGCTGCTTGAACGCGATTCCGCGGACGATGATCGAGTCGCGCGGGGGAGAATCGATCAAGGGGACGGTGATCGACGACCCCGAGCTCATCGACCTCGGGCGGCGCGTCGTCGACGCGCTCGGCGCGCGCGGCCCCTGCACCGTGCAGGTGTTCCGTGACAGCGAGATCGGCCTCGGGATCACCGACGTCAACACCCGCTTCGGGGGGGCCTTCCCGGCGCCGATGTACGCGGCGCTGCCGGGCCGCACCTACCCCGAGCTGATCGTGCGGATGGCGCGCGGCGAGCGGATCGAGCCCCACGTGGGCCAGTTCACGCCCGGGGTCACGTTCACCCGCTACTACTGGCAGCTCGAGCTGGATCCTGATCTACGGCCGACCGGGCGCGACATCGTGACGCCCCCGGGACCGCCGCCGCCCCGCCATCCCCATCAAAGAGACAGAGCATGAAAAGCGATCCCTCGTCATGCCCGAGTAGCTCGTCGCGCTGGACGCCCGCTGGGCTCGGCCGCGGTCTCCCAGCCCTCCTGCACGAAGGCCGCGATTGCACCGGTCAGCCGTTCGGGCCGCAACCGCAGCTCGAGGATCGAGCTGGCGTGGATCAGCCGCCCGTTGGGCAGCTCGGAGGCGAGCATCCCGGCGTCTGAGAACGGGTGCAGCGGATCGCGCGGGTGCCCGATCACCAGCGTCGGCGCCGAGAACGTGCAGCGCTCGTTGTGGTCAGGAGCGACGCGCCCGTACAGGATCCCGCCGAGCACCGCGGCGCTAGGGCCCGGATCCTGGGCGATCCAGTCGAGCCCGATTCCGAGCAGGAACGGCAGCCGCCGCTGGGGCACCGCGCGGGCGCCGCGGGCAAGCGCACCCATCGCCGGTCGGCCGAATTTGAGCGCCAGCAGCAGCGGCGTGAAGGCGGCGGCGCAGGCCGGGATCGCGCTGTCGAGCACCGGCATCTCGACGATCATCCCCTGCAGCCGCTCCGGGGCCAGCGAGGCGACCTCGAGCGTGATGTTGGCCCCCAGCGAGGTGCCGCCGACGATCGCCCGCTCGAGCTCGAGATGATCGAGCAAGGCGACGGTCTGCTTGGCGAACGAAGACATCGAGTAGCGCCACATCTCCTCCGGGCGATCCGATTGCCCGTGGCCGAGCGGGTCGAGCGTGATCACCCGGCTGCCGCGCCGCGCGAGTTGGCTCGCGAGGGGAGCCTGCATCTTCTGTGAGAGCAGGAGGCCCGGGAGCAGCACGGTCGTGCGCTTTCCCTGTCCGTAAATCGTGTAGGCCAGCCGCTGGCCGTCGAAGCGAAAATGGGCCATCAGTGGTCGTCCACCGCGCGGCAGCTTACCCGTCGCGGCGGCTGCTTGGCCGGCCAGCCAGCCGTCGTCGGCGGGGGTCGACCGCTACCATCCGTCCAGGCACCAACAGGCAAAAAAAGAAGAGGAGTCAATAGCACAAGCCCACCAA
>JBPCQU010000075.1:0-3293 GCA_050997795.1 Solirubrobacteraceae bacterium
CGATCTCAGCGCCTACTTGGCGCTGATCACCATTCCCGCGGCGACGGTGTCGTTAGTCGCCTCGTCGATCAGGATGAAGCTGCCCGTGGTGCGGTTGCGAGCGTAGGGATCTACGACCAGCGAGGCGCTGCAGCGCAGGTGGACGCGCCCGATCTCGTTCAGCGCCAGTTGCGCCGCGGGGACGTGCTCGAGCGTGTTGACGTCGACTCGATGCTCGACCTGCTCGACGACGGCGCGCGCCGTACGTGTGGTGTGCTTGATCGTGTAGCGCCCGCGGGCCTGCAGCGGCTGCTCGCTCATCCAGCAGATCACCGCCTCGAGCTCGCGAGCGACCAGCGGCTGGTCATCGGCCTCGACGATCATGTCGCCGCGCGAGACGTCGATCTCGTCGTCGAGGCGCAGCGCCACTGACATCGTCGGGAAGGCGGCCTCGACCTCGCTCGGGAACGAGTCAATCGCCGTGACCCTCGTGCGCTGACCACCCGGCAGGACCACCACCTCGCCGCCGGGACGCAGCACACCCCCGGCGACCTGGCCCGCGTAGCCGCGGTAGTCGTGGTGATCGTCGCTCATCGGCCGGATCACCCACTGGATCGGGAAGCGGACGTCGTTGAGGTTGCGGTCCGGCGCGATCACCACGTGCTCGAGGTGGTAGAGCAGCGGCGCGGCGCCGTACCACTGCATCGCCTGAGAGCGCTGCACCACGTTGTCGCCGTGCAGCGCCGAGATCGGGATGAAGGTCATGTCGGGAATCTGCAGCCGCGCCGCCCAGTCGCTCAGCTCCTCGAGGATCCCGTAGAAGACGTCCTCGTCGTAGCCCACCAAGTCCATCTTGTTGACGCACACGACGACGTGCGGGATCCGCAGCAGTGACGAGATGAAGGCGTGCCGGCGGGTCTGCTCGCTGACGCCCTTGCGTGCGTCGACGAGGACGATCGAGAGGTCGGCTGTCGAGGCGCCGGTGACCATGTTGCGCGTGTACTGCTCATGGCCCGGGGTATCCGCAATGATGAATTTTCTCCGGGGGGTCTGGAAGTAGCGGTAGGCGACGTCGATCGTGATTCCCTGCTCGCGCTCGGCGCGCAGGCCGTCGGTCAAGAGTGCGAGGTTGAGGGATCCGTCGCCGCGCCGCTCGGAGGTCTGCCGGACGTGCTCGAGCTGGTCCTCCAAGATCGCCTTTGAGTCGTGCAGCAGCCGCCCGATCAGGGTCGACTTGCCGTCGTCGACCGAGCCCGCCGTCGCGATTCGCAACAGCTCGCTCGTCCGGCGCTTGACCGCGTAGCCGTTGGTGGCGGCGACGGCCATCAGAAGTAGCCCTCGCGCTTTCGGTCTTCCATCGCTGCCTCGGTGACGCGGTCATCGGCACGCGTCTCGCCCCGCTCGGTGATCCGGGTGGCGGCGATCTCCGCAACCACCTCCTCGAGCGTGTTCGCACGCGAGCGAACCGCGCCGGTACAGGTCATGTCGCCGACGGTGCGGTAGCGGACCGACTCCTGAAACGGCGCTTCGCCGCCGATCAGCTCGATGAACTCGTTGTGCGCGTAGAGCATCCCGTCGCGCTCGAACACCTGGCGCGGGTGCGAGAAGTAGATCGAGGGAACCTCGAGGCCCTCGGTGGCGATGTACTGCCAAACGTCGAGCTCGGTCCAGTTGGAGATCGGGAAGACGCGCACGTGCTCGCCCTTGCGAATCCGGGCGTTGTAGAGCGACCACAGCTCGGGGCGCTGGCGCTTGGGATCCCACTGGCCGAAGTCGTCACGGAAGGAGAACATGCGCTCCTTCGCGCGGGCTCGCTCCTCGTCGCGCCGAGCGCCGCCGAACGCGGCGTCGAACCCGTGCTTCTCGATCGCGTCGAGCAGCGTCGTCGTCTGGAGGCGGTTGCGCGAAGCGCGCGGACCGGTCTCCTCGACCACGCGCCCGTCGTCGATCGAGTCCTGCACGCTGGCGACGATCAACCGCTCGCCGACGCGCGAGACGAGCCGGTCACGGAACTCGATCACCTCGGGGAAGTTGTGTCCGGTGTCGACGTGCATGATCGGGAACGGGAGCTTCCCGGGGCGGAACGCCTTCTCGGCCAAACGCAGCAGGATGATCGAGTCCTTGCCGCCGCTGAACAGCAGCACGGGCCGCTCGAACTCCGCGGCGACCTCCCGGAAGATGTGGATCGACTCGGCCTCGAGCGTCTCGAGGTGGGAGAGTTCGTATTGGAACGGATTCATGGTGTTGGGGCGGGTGGTGGGATCCGATTAGACGTGGATCCCGCACTCGGTCTTGTCCTGACCGGTCCATCGACCTTCGCGGCCCGCGCCGGGTTGCGTGCACGGGGCGCAGCCAATCGAGGCGTACCCCTGGTCGTGCAGCGGATGGTAGGGCAGGTCGTGCTCCAAGATGTAGCGCCACAGGTCCTTCTCGGACCAGTCGGCGAGGGGGTTGAGCTTCCAGATCCCGCGTCGCTGATCGCGCTCGAGCTTCGGCGCGCCGGCGCGGGTGGGGGCCTGCTCACGACGGATGCCGGTTATCCACGCGTCAACGTCTGAGAGCCCCAGCTCCAGCGCCCGCACCTTGGCCTCCGCACAGCAGCGCTCCGCGGTCCACGGCTGGTCGGGGCTGCGGGCGTCGAGCACGTCGAGCTTGAAGGCGAAGCGATCCTCGAAGCGCTTCTGGGTCTCGAGCGTCTCGGCGAAGAGAACCCCGGTGTCGATCGTGAACGCCCGCGTGTCCGGCGTGATCGCGGTCAGCATGTGCAACAGGACCGACTCCTCCTTCTGAAACGAGCACGCCATCGTCAGCCGCGGATGGAAGCGCTCCACGGCATACCCGAGCACCTCCTGCGCGGTCGCGCGCTCGAGATCGGGGACGGTCGTGGTCATGGCGCAGGGCTGCTCATCAGATCGCGCACTCGCCTTCGCCGCGCTGGACCTCGAACGGGGCTTCGCGCTTGAAGTCGATGAAGTAGTTCATGTTGTCGAGATTGAACTCGATCGGCATCGTCAGGTCCTTTACCTGCAGCTCGAACTGCTGCGCGCCGACGCGGTCTACGAAGGCGCCAAACCGCTCGCCCTGCTCGCGCTCGGACTCATAGAAGCGTACCCACCGCTCGACGGCCTCGGGCACGCGCTTGGCCGGCAGGCGCGCTTTGAGCCGCTGCCCGTAGCGAACTTGGCCGCCCTCGTAGGTGCCGCCGACGTGCGGGATGTAGGCCGGCAGCGTCCGCTCGCCGACCTTGATCGACGCCCCGTAGAAGCCGATGTCGGCGATGTGGTGCTGGCCGCATCCGTTGGGGCAGCCGCTCA
>JBPCQU010000197.1:0-18248 GCA_050997795.1 Solirubrobacteraceae bacterium
GAACCCACCGATGAACAGCAGGTCGACGGGGCCCCCCGCCCCCGACCCTATAGGCGATCGAGACGTCGGCATTACGGGCATAGCGGATCGACCCCCAGTGAGACACTGAGGTCAGCCTATCCCGCCGCGGGAGCCTGAGGAGGCGCGCCGAGCGCGCCAGACGGACCCGTCCGGCACGAACCGTGGAGCTGGGCGTAGCAGCTCACCGCGGTAACGCGTCCATCGACGCGGACTCTGGTTTCGCGTACGCGGCGCGGATGTGGGAGCATCGAGCTCTGCCACTGTTCGGAAAACGAGCGACACCGCTCAGCGAAGGCGAGCGCCAGGCGGCCGCAGTCGATCTTGACCGCATCCAGCGCGGGGGGGTCCCGCTTGGAGCGGAACAGCGCCTGAAGGCGATCGCCGCAGCGAGCTCCCCCGTGTTCAGCAGCGATCTGAGCTGCAAGGAGTACGCGCTCGCGCAGACATCGGGTCTTACCCCGATCGCGC
This sequence comes from Solirubrobacteraceae bacterium, assembly GCA_050997795.1. Classification (GTDB taxonomy): domain Bacteria; phylum Actinomycetota; class Thermoleophilia; order Solirubrobacterales; family Solirubrobacteraceae; genus Palsa-465. The sequence continues at coordinate 490 of JBPCQU010000197.1, forward strand.
AGATCATGGGCTCCTCGGTCGTGCAGCACGGCTGGCAGAACTACGGTTGGTCCTCCTACGGCGGCGGGATCCAGGAGATGCCGTCGTTCGCCAAACCGTGGAACCTGTCGCGCCAGCGCTCGTTCGACCGATTGCGCCAGGAGGCTCAGTTCGCCGGCGCTGACGCCGTGATCGGCATCGAGATGACGGCCAAGGGCTTTCTCGGGGATCCGGGCAACGTCGAGTACGTCGTCTTCGGCACCGCGGTCCGAGAGCGCACCCTGTCGCCCCGAGGTCGGTCCGGGCCACGGATGTGCGCCCTGTCGGGGCAGGACGTCGACAAGCTGCGCCGTATCGGTGCGGAGACGATCGGCGTGATCGGACACACGTCCGTGGTGTCCGTGGGCCTGAGCATGCGGGCCAACCAGATGATGGGCTCATGGTGGGGCAACCAGGAGATGACCGAGATCACCCGCGGGGTCTATGCCGCCCGACAGCTGGCGATCAACGAGGTGCGTAGCCAAGCGCAGCAGGCCGGCGCCAACGACATGGTCATCTCGATGCTCACGCACGACATCCATCATCACGAGTACGAGCGCGGCGGCTACACCCAGCACTACTTCATCGTCTCCATGCACGTCCTCGGCACCGCGATCCGCCTCGGCGCCCACGAGCCTCATCCGTCCCCCCTGGGAGCGCCCGTCATGTCGATCAACGTCGGCGTCTGAATCCCCACCACTTCAGGAGAGCATCCGATGTCAACCTACGATCCAACCAGTACCGAAGGCCTCGCCGAGCACGCCAGCGAGCGCCTGCTGATGAACGCCAAAGGGCTGTTCACCTCCGACCTCTCGGTGAACGAGTACCTGTGTGTGGAGAAGGCCGACTTCGAACCCGTCGGCCTCGTGGTCGGATCGAGCATCTACCACATCGGCTACCAGCAGTCGAGCTGGAAGGCCAGCCAGGAGATGGGCGTCCTCACCCAGGCGATGTACGCCGCCCGTGAGCTGGCGATGACCCGTATGGAGGAGGAGGCCGACCAGCTCGGCGCCGACGGCATCGTCGGGGTGCGCCTCGAGGTCGGCCGCTACGAGTGGGGCGCCGACATGGCGGAATTCATCGCCATCGGCACGGCGATCAAGCACAAGGGCGGCAAGGTCCACCGAGCCCCCAACGGCCGCCCGTTCACCAGCGACCTCTCCGGCCAGGCGTTCTGGACCCTGATGCAGACGGGCAAGCGGCCGGTGGGCCTGGTCATGGGCAACTGCGTCTACCACGTCGCCCACCGCGGAATGATGCAGTCGATGCGTCAGACGGGTCAGAACGTCGAGCTCGAGCAGTACACCCAAGCGTTGTACGACGCACGCGAGCTGGCAATGGAGCGCATGCAGAAAGAGGCCGAGGCGATCGGCGACGGCGTTCTCGGGATCGTGGAGGTTAAGCTGCACGAGAACAACCATGGCTGGGGCAGCCACGTGATCGAGTTCTTCGCCCTCGGCACCGCTGTCGTGCCCAACGAGCATGCCGAGCAAGGGCGGCAGCTGCCAGACATCACGCCGGTCCTCGACATCAACGACTAACGCGATTGCCGACGCGAGCAGAGCTCGCTACCCCTCGGTGGTCATCTAAATGCCCAGAGGTGGCCGACGACCCCCGGGACGAACGGTGTGTGCTGGACTACTTGCGCGGCCGAGAGGAGATGTTTCAACTCTTCCAGCGGGTCTGGCTCACGTTGGTTGTCATGCACTCCATGCCACTCCATCACGACACTGGGAGGCATCCGGTCTGACCAACGCGGATCCCGGAGGATGTCCCACTCCGCCCCCTCAATATCGAGCTTTAGCAAGCCGACGCCGTTCAGGTGCTCGAACACGTCAACCTGCCGTACCCGGACCGTCCCCGGCTCGCCCGCCACAGCGCGATGTGAGGTCATCGCCCTACCGGCCACGAATGGGATCTCTCCTGCGCAGGTCCCAACCGCAACCTCGAGCAGTTCGACTTGCCCACTTTGGATCAGCGGAGCGAGCGTTCGGCGAGCGATCGCTACGTTCTCGGAATCGGGCTCGAATGCAGTCACCTTGACGCCGGGGACCGATTCGCAGAGAAACAGCGTGAACAAGCCGATGTTCGCTCCAGCATCCACCGCGACCGGTCTCCTGGACAGCGCGATGCGGGCCTGTGCGGGCGGATCGTATCCCCGGTAGGAGAAGACCTCGTGCAACACATTCAGATCGGTGCTTCGCGACCGTAGATACACAGCATGACCCGAGTGCCGCAGGGTGAAACGCCGGACGCTACCGCGCCGCCGGCGCATCTCACCAAGCGCAATCACGACCGGTTCATTGACGAGTGCACACGCCCGCAACACGATCACGATGCGCTCAAGTTTCAGGCTCTGAATGGCACGCCATGCCAGGCTCTTGAACGTTCGCAACCCGATTCGGCAGTCTACGAAAGGGCAATCCCGCCCGGCCGGTGGTCCAATGCGCACCCGGACCGCGCCCTGCAGGCCCGAACCGCTCGCTGGACCGCTGACGGGGTCCAGGATGGGTCAGACAGGTCCCCTCGATACGCTCGGCAGAGGATGGAGATCCGCCCACTGCTTGCCACCGACGCGTCGGCTATTCACCGCAGCCTGCTGGGGGACCCCGAGGTAGCAGTTTGGTTTCGCTCCAGCGGGCCGTTCACTCTGGCGGAGTGCGAGGAGATGGTGACCAGGAAGCTCGCTCATCGCGCCGCTCATCGCTTCGGCTGGTCGCTCGGGTGGGAGGGCGACACCTGCATCGGGTGGGGCATCGCCCAGTACTGCATCGTCGATGGCGTCAGCGAGGTCGAGATCGGCTGGACCGTCGCCCGTTCCCACTGGCGCCGAGGCATCGCCTCCCGCTTAGGCCAGCACGCGCTCACCGAGGTGACATCGCTGGGGCTGCTCAGCATCGTCGCGTACACCCGTGAGGACAACGTGGCTTCGCGCGGCGTGATGACCAAGCTCGCGATGACCTACGAAAAGAGCTTCGACTTCGACGGCGAGCCACACGTGCTGTACCGAAAGCCGCTCGCCAAGACCTGACGCGATCGAGCACGCTCGGTGCGCGCGATTGGGTTATCCCAAGCCGAAGGGGCGGTGACCGCCGCGGCTCGGCGGAGGAAGCTCGGCGGCGATGCGGGCAAAGCGCGGGACACCGAGCCCGCTGGCCAGGTCATAGCCTCGGCGGGCACGGTGACCCGGCACCTTGCGGTCATAGCGGTTGGAGCCCGAGACGATGTCGTAGAGGAGATGCGCGTGATCATCCGGACGATCCTCGAGCGTGCGCAACTGCGCGCCGCGACGCCCCGGCCCGAGCGATCGAGGCTTCGAAACGTCACTGCAGCACCAGCGCAGGGGTGGCGCGTCGTGCTCGAGCGGTTCACCCCGGGTCACCACTCAACCGGGCGTATACCTACGCCCCATCAATCGATTCGGTCGACCGGCTCCAGCACCGTTCCCAGCGGATGATCCCCAGCGCGTGGATCTCTCGCGCGCGGATTCTCTCTGTGATAGGCGAAAACGGCGAAGAGTCAACTGCCAGTCCAGAAGAAGGTCTTGTACCGGGTGTCGTGGTCGAGCCTGAAGGTAACCGGGCCGCGGGCGTTGGCGGGGTACGGTGGGCGCCTGCCGGTGTAGGTGACGGTCATCCGCGTAAACAGCAGGTAGCCGGCTACGTGCCGCGGCCGGTACACCCGGATGTTGGCGCGGTAGGCAAAGTACGTGCCGCGCGCGCAGTCGGGAACGCAGTTGTCGTGCCAGTCGGCTCCCTCAGCGCGTCCTTCGCGGTCGTTCCACGCGGTCCAGGTGAGGGGGTTTGAGAGACGACCGCGCCCGGATAGCAGCGCGGCCCCGTCTCCGGAGTAGATGATGCGAAACGGCTTGCGCTGAAAGCCGGCGTACCGTGCGGTCCCGCCGGAGGACGAAGCGATCCGAGGGGTCCGCTGCAGCGAAATTGCCGAGACTGCGGTTGGCAGCGATACGATCACCGCGAGGCCGACGATCGCCGCGAGCGTGAGGCGCGACTTCCGGGTCATCTCCCGAACAGCGCTCAAGCGCTACTCCTCGATTTGACGTCGCGCCGACCCACAGCGAGCGAGTCTATGACGCGCCGTCGGCGAGGTGCAACCGGTCCACCCGGCGCCTTCGCTCATGCCTGGTCACCGAGGGCGCCGAGAGTCGCGGCTGGTTGGTGCTAACTCGGGGCTTGGAGATGTCCGGTTGTGGATCGCTGAGCGCTGAGGCAAGGGGGTGCTAGATCGGCTGGTAGGTCGCGATGATCACGCCGGTGGTGGTGGGAGTGCTGCTGCGGAGCCGCAGCTTGGCGAGGTGGTCACCGTGATCGAACAGGCGCTGGCCGCAGCCGAGCACGAGCGGGTGGATCATCAGCAGGTATTCGTCGATCAGCCCGTGGGGCAGTAGTGAGCGGATCAGCTCGCCGCTGCCCATGATCACGAGGTCACCGGCCGAGTTTTGCTTGAGCTCGGCCACGGCGGCGGGGATTTCGCCGTGCAGGAGAGTCGAGTTGGGCCATTCGAGTCTCGTCGCGGAGCTCCTCGAGGCCACGTACTTGGGGGCGGAGTTCAGCGCGTCCTTGTACGGGCCGTCCTGGGCGTTCCAGAAGGCCAGCAGGTCCTCGTAGCTGCGCCGACCAAGCAGCAGTCCACCGTCCGGCTTGCCCAGCCGCTCGGCGAGCGCGTGGCCCATCACCTCATCGTTCGAGGGCACCGCCCATCCACCGTGGCTGAAGCCAGCACGGGTGTCCTCATCGGGTCGACCAGGGGCCTGCATGACGCCGTCGAGGGTGATGTGATTGATGACGACCAGTCGCATTTACCGTTCCCCCTCCTCGACGATCGGGGTGTCCAACGTCGCCAGCGCCCCGGCGTCAAGCTCGATCTCGGCGACGCGTAGGTTCTCCTCGAGGTGCGCCAGCGAGGAGGTGCCCGGGATCAGCAGGACGTTCGGCGAGAGGGCGAGCAGCCACGCCAGCGCCACCTGCGAGGCCGTGAACCCCAGCCGCTGCGCGGTCGAGGTCACGCCCGGGTGGGAGAGCACCGGCTTGCTCGGGTCAAAGGCAGAGCCCAGCGGGAAAAACGGGACGAAGGCGATGCCGCGGGCGGCGCACTCCCGCAGGACGGGCAGCGACGCGCGGTCGACCACGTTCAGCGGGTTCTGCACGCAGGCGATCGGCGTCGTGTCCAGCGCGTGCAGGAGCTGCTCGCGGGAGACGTTGCTCAGACCCACGCCAGCGATCAGGCCGTCATCGCGGGCCTGCACCATGGCGCCCAGCTGGTCGTCGAAGCTGACGCCCGTCTCGTGCCCGGCGTCCATCAGGCGCAGGTTCACGGCGGCGAGCTGCTCGACCCCGAGCGTGCGCAGGTTGTCCTCGATGCCGCTGCGCAGCTCCTCCGGCCGGTCGGCGGGCAGCCAGGCCTGCTTCTCGTCCCGCCGTGCCCCCACCTTGCTGACCACGGCCAAGCCGTCGGGGAAAGGGTGCAGCGCCTCGCGCAGGAGCTCGTTCGCGACATCCGGGCCGTAGTACTGGGCGGTGTCGATGTGGTCGACGCCCAGCTCGACCGCTCGCCGGACGACGGCGACCGCCTGATCATGGTCGCGGGGTGGGCCAGACACGCCGGGCCCAGGCAGCTGCATAGCCCCGAACCCGACCCGGTTGACGTGGAAGGGACCGAGCGGCGTGCGATCAGGCATGCCCTCAATCTAGCTCGCGCGATAGGACCCCGCAGCTGGCTGGTCTTACCCTCGCTCAGTGGATCAACTCGTCATCCCGCTGCGCCACAACCGCGACTTTCTGCTGCTCTGGGGCGGAGAGATCGTCTCGACACTGGGCTCGCAGATCTCGCTGGTCGCCTTCCCGCTGCTCGTCCTGGCGACCACTGGCTCACCGGCCAAGGCGGGACTCGTCGGCTTCGCCAACCAGCTTCCGGTGCTGGCCTTCTACCTCCCCGCCGGAGTGCTGGTCGACCGCCGCGATCGGCGGAAGATCATGGCCGCCAGCAACGTCGTCGGAGCGCTCGCCATGGCCAGCCTCCCGATCGCCATCGCGACCGGCGATCTGGGCTTCGCGCAGATCATGGTGGTCGCATTCCTCGCCGGTACCCGACAGGTCATCTTCAGCGTCGCCGAGCAGGCCGCGCTCCCGCTCGTCGTGCACCCAGACCAGGTTCCCGAAGCGATCACCCGCAACCAAGCCCGCAGCGAGGCCGCCACGCTCGCCGGCCCGCCGCTGGGCGGTCTGCTGTTTGGCCTCTCCAGAGCACTGCGTTCGTGGCCGACGCGGTCTCATACCTCGCCTCCGCGCTCAGCCTGCTACTGGTGCGCACCCGGCTGCAGGAACCTCGCGGCGCAGCGCCCGGCCGTGCGAGCGCCGAGATCACCGAGGCGCTGGGCTGGTTCTGGGCCCAAGCCTTCATACGCACCTCCGCGCTGGCCGTCGCGGCAGGCAACTTCACCGCGGTCGCGCTCGAGCTCGTATTGATCATCCGAGCCCGCCAGCACGGCGCGTCCCCGGCCGTGGTCGGCGTCATGCTGGCGATCGTCGGACTCAGCGGCCTGATCGGAGCGCTGCTCGCTCCCCGGATCGTCCGCCGGCTGCCCGCACCCCTGATCGTCATCGGCACCTTCTGGATCGAGGCGGCGCTGCTGCCGATGCTCGCGCTGACCCACGACCCCTATCTGCTCGGCGTGATCGCCGGGGTCGGCGGCCTCGTCGCACCAGCCTGGAACGCGATCGTCGTCGGCGCCCGCCTGACGCTCACCCCCGATCGTCTCCGCGGCCGCGTCAACAGCGCCGCCCGCCTGATCTCCGGAAGCATGCTTGCCCTCGGCCCCCTCGCCGCCGGCCTACTCAGCCAAAGCGTCGGAACCACCCGCGCCCTGATCGCGCTCGGCGGCTGGCAGCTCCTGCTCGCCCTTGTCGCCACCGCCACCAAGCTACTTCGCGCCGGCCTGCCACCACGACCCGGCACACGTCCGTCGTCCGCTGCGAGCTGCCGCTGACGCCCGCGCCCGCGGTGAGGGCCGGAGCCCGAGAGTCCGTTTTTACCGCCGGAATCGCGGTCGCCATTAGCTCGAAGCGGACGGCGAGGTCGACGTATTCGACATCTGGGAATCTCAGGAGACCCTCGAAGCCTTCGGACCAGAGGGGTTCGTCCCGGTCCTCACCGACTCGGGGTCGAGCTCAACCGCCAACCATCTGGTCCGTTCGAAACATCATCCAAGGCTGAGATCGCCAGCACGCCCGGCCCAGGGCGACGACGCTGATCTGTGAGATCCGAGAGTGACGCGCGAGTGATGCGCGCTTGAGGCGCGCCGTGTGCAGGATCCACCCCACCGGCCGACCGCCCCGCGGCGGAGGATCGGCCTGACAATCGCGAATCGATCGGGAGGTTTCGAGATGGCCGAGGGATTGATCTTGGAGTTCGACGACGTGACCCGCGAGCAGTACGAGGCTGTCAACGGAAGCTTGGGGATCGACCCGCAAAGCGGGCAAGGCGACTGGCCGGCTGGCATGCGGTTCCATGCCGGCGGCGCCAAGCCGGAGGGCTGGGTCGTCTTTGAAGTGTGGGAGTCGCGGAAGGCTCAGGAGCAGTTCATGAACGAGCGGCTCGGACGTGCCCTTCAGGAGGGCGGGATCAACGGGCCCCCAGCGCGAGCGGAGTGGGTGGAGCTGGTCGCGCACCATAGTCTAGAAAGCTGAGACGCAGAGCGTCGCCTGCGGCGCACCGATACCTCCCGGAAAAACCGAGATCGACCGGTCATATGTCTACCCCTCGGCGAGGACCAGCAGCGTCTCGGGACGGACGCCGTCGGACTTCATCGCATCCGCGGCCTCCTCGGTTTGCATGAACTTCTGGTAGGCGTCGAAGTCGGGGATCTCGACGATCAGCCCGACCCGGTTGGACCCATTCGGGTCCTGGAAGGCGCGCGCGGTGATGCCCTGCGGTCCGAAAACCTCTTCCCGCAGTCCCGATTTGAGCCAGTGCTCGACGTCGTCAACCTCGTGCAGCACCAGATACGTGGCCATGTTGGTTCCTTCCAGTTGAATTGGTGTGGTCACTTAGTTCCGTCGTGAAGCCGCTCAGCGTCGCCGCGGTCTTCCCGGCACGGGGGTGAACGTCAACGTCGCGGCGTCAGACCGTGTCGTGGTGGGCCACCTCGGCGGTACGCTCCTCCGGCGCGCCGGCGAATCCGCCCTGCACCGGCAGCGCCGGCATCAGCGTGTTCTGCATGAACGCCTCGCTCTGCTCCTTGGAGTCCCAGATGACCGAGATCAGGTAACCGCCCTCCGTCGGCCCACTGGTGTGGGATCGCTGCCCCTCGGGAAGGCCCGACTCGGGATGCTATAACGGGTTCGGCCGGTCGAGGTGGATCCTGCACACGTCGCGCTTCAAGCGCGCGTCACCCCCGCGTCACCTGCGGATCTCATCGATCGTGGCGAGCAGTCTCGACAGACCGTGCGTCGCACAGATGTGCTGCGCCTCGTCGAGTGAGGCGTGCGCTCGCGCATCGAGCTCGCCGAGCCGTTGGCGCCGGCAAACGGCGAGGAAGCTCAGCGTCGTCGCCCGGTGATAGTCCCAGCCGAAGGCGTCGACGATCTCAAGTGCTCTGCTCAGGTGTTGCTCGGCGAGGTCGTGGCGGCCGAGGAGCGATGCCAGCCGGCCGGCGTAGGCGGCGACCGGCCCGAGGTTGGTGGCGACCTCGCCGGCGTGTGGCTCGATGATCGCCAGAAGTTGAGCGGCGGCGTCGAGGTCCTCGAGCTCAATCGCCAGGATGGCGTAGCCCAGCATCGACGTCATCCACATGACGTCCGGTGGAACGCCCAGGAATCCGGTCGCCATCGCCGCGTCGAGGAGATCGCTCGCGACATGCTTGGGTCCGTTGACGACGCTGATGATGGCGTGGGCGAGGTGACGGGAGGGCTGGACCGGACCGGCTTCGATCGCCTGCGGGACACCTGGGGGAAGCTCGGAGTGGTGCCCGGCGATGGTGGCGATCACGGCCGCCTGCCCGGCAAAGACGGACACGCCCTCGGCGCCACCCATCGCCAGGCCGGAATCCACGGTCTGGCGCACGAGCCGCTCGGCGTCCGCGAAGCGCGACTCCATGGCGGCGACGAACGCCTCGTAGTACCCGACCGTCCAGGTCATTTGGAGAGCGCCGATCTCGTCCGCGATGGTGCGCAGCATGTCGAGGCTGCGGGCCGCTCCGGCGGGGTCGGCCAGCTGAATGGCCACTGTGTAGGCCTCGGCGTGGACGGCGAACTCGAGGTGCGGGTCACCGGCGGTCGCCGCCGCGGCGATCGACCTTTTGGCGACGTCGGCCCGCAACTCCGTCGCCTCCTCGATCGGGCCCCAGAGGGAGTAGAGCACCGACGAGCAGATGCGGGCCAGGAGCGTGCGGTCCGAGCTGGCATCGGCCAGCGCGACGGCCTCGCGTGCGAGCTCGATTCGTCGGGTCCCGGCCGTGTTGGAGGGGAGCGCTTCAGCCAACAGAGCCAGGAGTCGCGCGCGTGTGGCGGCGTCGCCATCGTGGACGACCTCGAGAGCGGAATCGATGATCGCGACCTGAGCGGGGGCCACGAGCCCCAGCCGCAAGAACCCACGATCGGTGGCCAGGGCGGCTCGCACCGCGATCCTGGCCGCGCCGCAGCGGCGGGCCAGCGCCGCGGCTTCGGTCAACGTTGCCACCGCTGCGGGATCGTTGACCTGGTGCTGCGCCTGCCCGAGCCGGACGAGGAGGTCGGCGCGTTCGTGGTCGGCGACGTCCAACGCCGCGGCGTGGTCGAGGGCTGTCCGGTACCAGCGGGCCGCTTCAGCCGAGGACAACAGGTCGGCGGCGTGGTCACCGGCCAACCTCGCCCAGCGCAGAGCTTCGGCTACCAGGCCGCCGAGGGCGCAATGTCGCGCCAGCTGTGCGGCCAGATCGGCACCCGGCGCGGCGGCCCGCTGCTCGAGCACACCGGCGGCCTGGGCGTGCAGACGCCTCCGTCGCCGCCCGGGAAGCTCGGAGTACACGGCGTTGGCGACCAACACGTGCACGAACCGCATCGTTCCGGGCGGCCCGACATCAACCACCAGACGGGCCCGCTCGGCGACGTCGAGCGCGTCCATGGCATCGCGCTCGGAGAGCTCGACCATGTCGATCACCACGTCCTCTGCGAACTCCGTGCCGAGCACGGAGGCCGTGCAGAGCACCTCCAGAACGTCGTTCCCGAGCGCCCTGACCCGGCTCCAGAGCAGGTTGCGCAGGCTCGCTGGAACCTCAGCGCCCAACTCGTCGTGCGCCAGCTTGACCCCAGCGTCGCGGACCAGGCGCCCGGATTCGGCCCAGTGCTGCACGAGCTGAGTGGCATACAACGGGTTCCCGGCAGTCTCGCGACGCAGCCGAGATGCCACCGCCGAGGCCACCGCCCCTTCGTCCACCGCCATGAGCGAAGCCGTCAGGTCGGCCAGCTCGTCGTCGTCGAACCCGCCCAGGAGCATGCGCCGCGACGGGCGGCGTTCCAGGTCGGCGACTACCGTCCTGAGCACGATCGGCCAGCGTTCGTCCGTGTCGCGGACGCTGAGGACCCACAGCACCGACGCATCGACCAGCGCGCGCCCGAGATGTCGAAGCAGATCTAGCGCAGTCGGCTCGGCCCATTGGAGATCGTCGAGCAGGACGACCAGCGGGCTGATCTCGGCCAACCGCCTCAACGCATCGCCCACGGCCTCGAACAGCAGGTGGCGCTCGGTGGCGCCGTCACTCGTCATCGAGTCCGAAATGGCCACACGGAGCGCCAAGCGTGGAGCGATCCGCGCCAGGTGCCCCCCGCAGCGCGCCACGTGGGCCCGCAGCACCTCGAGCGGGACGTGCTCGACGAGGTGCTCGAGCACGGAGCGAAACGGCTCCAAGGGCACGGCCGGCCCGCCCTGGCAGCGTCCGTACAGCACAGCCGCCGAACGGCCATGCTGGACGGTGCGAGCGAACGCGCCCAGCAAGGTCGTCTTGCCGATCCCCGCTCGCCCTCCAGGATGACTGTCCTTGACCCCGCGCCGCTCACCAGCGCCAGGTCGGATGACAGCCAGACGAGCTCGCGGCCGCGTCCGATCAATCTCGGCCCCCGCGCCAGATCGGCGGTCAACGGTAGCCCCCCTCTCGGGCTCCACGCGCCGCTCGACGACCCCGCCACCTCCGCGGCGGTCGCCTCGTCCACCCCGTCCCATCCCGACGCGACCCGGCGATCGAGGCGCCGCACCTCAGCCGATGGCTCGGTCCCGACCAACTCGGCCAGGTACGCCCGATAGTCCCGGAAGGCACGCAGAGCGTCGGCCTGGCGCCCGGCGCCCGCGAGCGCTTGGAGCAGGAGACCCCGCGGCCGGTCCCGGAGCTGATGAACCGAAACATGCGCCTGGAGCTCGGCGGCCGCCTCAGCCCACCGGCGCGTCGCGATCAGCTCAATCGCGTGATCCTCGACCGCCGACGCGTGCAGCTCGGTGAGCCGGCCCCCCTCAGGGCCGGCCCAGTCTTCGGCCGAGAACTCGTCAAACGGCGGCCCGGTCCACATCGCCAGCGCCCGTTCGAGCGCCTCGAGATGGTCATCGCTGCAAGCAGCCTCAGACACAGCATTCGTAAACAACGCAGCGTCAGTCACAACCGCGAGCCGGTAGCGACCTTGCGACCCAGCGATCGTGCCGTCACCGAGCGCCCGGCGGACTCGCGAGACCGTCGTCCGCAACGCGCTCGGGGAAACAGCCAGCGCGTCGCAGATCAGATCCACCCGAAGTGATCGAGAGGCCTCCGTGGCCAGCAGCGCGACCAACCGCCGCTGGCTTGCACTCGGAAGGTCGAGCGACCGTCCCGAAGCGGTCACAACCTGGACCGGGCCCAGCACCGGCACGAAAGCGATGTCTCCCGCTTCTACGCTCACCGTCCCATCCTTACGTACTCCGCGTGACCGGGAAAGGGCTTCGCGCCAGGACTCGCAGCCCAATCGAACCCAGGCGGCCCATTCGGCGGCGGCCCGCGAGCCGGTAAAGTGCGCGGCGAGGAGAACCTTCGAATGCCCGGTGCCGACGTCCGAGGCCGCGATTCCCGCCCTCCGCTGAACGGCGATCGGGGCGATGTCGCGAGGGTGCCGCCGGTTGCCGAGCCCGAGCCGCGCCTGGCGGTGTCGGACGAGGGGCCGACGGTGCCGATCACTCCGACCCGGGTGCTGGTCGTGTCGGTCTTGATCGTATTGGTCCTGATCGGCCTGTATCTCCTGGTCCCGAAGCTGGCCGGCCTGCAACAGACCTGGGGCCAGCTTCGCCACGGCGATCCGCTCTGGCTCGCGGGCGGCGGCGCACTCGAATTGCTCTCGATCGCCGGCTACGCGATGTTGTTTCGGACCGTCTTCGGTCGCGGAGTGCCCCGGATCGACTGGCGCGTGAGCCTGCAGATTCCGCTCGCCGGCATCGCGGCGATCCGCCTGGTGGCGGCGGCCGGAGCGGGCGGCCTGGCCGTGACGGCTTGGGCGCTGGGCCGTGCCGGGATGTCCGCCCAGGTGATCGCGTGCCGCCTGGTCGCGAGCCTGGTGGTGCAGTACTCGGTCTACTTTGCCGCGCTGATCGTCTTTGGCCTGGGCTTGTGGACCGGAGTGCTCGGGGGCGGCGGCTCGTTCGCACTGACGATCGTCCCCGCGGCCTTCGCGGCGGTGCTGGCGGCGGCCGTCCTCAGCCTGGCGCTGATGCCGCGTGACGTCGAGCAGCGGTTCGAGCGTTTCGCCAAGCAGCCGGGAGCCCTCGGTTGGATCGCCAAGCGCGTCGCCAAGGCGCCGGACACGCTGGGCAGCGGAGTGCGCACCGCGGGGGACCTCGTTCGGCAGAGGCGGCTCGGACTGTTGGGCGCGGTGGCCTATTGGGGGTTCGACATCGCCGTGCTTGGCTTCTGCTTCCATGCGTTCGGGCGGGTTGTGCCGCTGGCTGTCCTGGTGGTCGCCTACTTCCTCGGAACGCTGGGAAGCCTGCTTCCGCTCCCCGGCGGAGTCGGCGGCGTAGAGGGCGGGATGATCGCCGCGTTTGTCGCCTTCGGCGTACCCGCGAGCAGCGCGGTAATCGCGGTTCTGGCTTACCGCGCGATCTCGTTCTGGCTCCCCACGCTGCCCGGCATCGCCGGCTATCTCGCGCTTCGCTCGACGGTTCGGAGATGGCGGGCGGCCGACGCCGAGCGCGTCGGCGGCCGGCTGCGCCGGGAGCGGTCAGCAGACCCAATTGGCTGAGCGCCACGTCGCGGTGGCCAGCCGAGCCCGACCTCTCAGGGCGCCGTGGTCGGGACGAGTCGAACCTCGTAATACCACCCCGGACGAGAGCGGCATACCGCACCAGTCCCGCCGGGCCTACTTCGTCGCTTAGAACGACCTGTAGCGCCCGTTGCCGATTACGAACCCGTGGTTGTCGCCGTTGAAGCACATCACCGTGCTCAGCGCCACGTGGCAGGTCACGCCGAGCTGGTTCCAGAGACGGCCCCGCCCCAGCTTGACCGACTTGCCGGCGACGAACGAATCCTGGCTGAGCCTCAGCACCTGCGGCTGGCCGAGCACGCCGAGCTGGACGAATCCCGCGTCACCGACCCCCTTGCCCGAGGGCGCGGGAATGCCCCGAGCCGCGCACAGGACCTTGGTGGCGGGCTTGTTGGGCGCGTGGATCTCGATCCCGCACGTGACCTTGGCGTTGCGGTTCTGAAACCGGATCGACTTGGAGATGGGCGCGGCGATAGCCGCCGGTGCGAAGGCGGCCACCGCCACGGCAATTGCGGAAACGGCGAGGGCTGCGAATCGGTTCATGCTGGTCTCCTCGTGCTCGTTTGCCGGGCGGCTGGACGCCCGCAGGCTGAACCCTACGGGACGCCGGCGTCGAAGCGCACCGGCCGTGGCTGTCCGTAGGCAGAGCAAGCCCTGCGCGGTGGCCGGCTCGCGCTCGACTTCGGCACAATGGGCGCCGTGAGCGGCAACGGAACGTCATCACGCGCCGCTCTCGCGGTGCTGGCCGCAGCCGCGATCGCGCTCGTCGCCCCCCACTGCGCCGCCGCGCTGACCGTGGAACGCGCGACGGTCGGCAACCCCGTCCCGTCGGGGTTCGTCGGACTGTCGATGGAGTACCGGGGACTCGCGGCGTACGCCGGGGCGAATCCTCGCGCCGTCGACCCGGCCTTCGTCCAGCTGATACGGGACATCGCCCCGAATCAGAGACCGGTGCTGCGGATCGGCGGTGACAGCACCGACTGGACCTGGTACCCGGTGGCGCACACGCGGCGCCCTCCCGGCATCAGGTACGACCTGAGCCCCAACTGGATCGGCGTCACCCGTACGCTGGCCAGGACGCTCGACGCCCGCCTGATCATGGGGCTCAACCTCGAGGCCGACAGCCGCACGGTCGCCGCCGCCGAAGCCCGCGCGTTCGTCAGCGGGATCGGGCGCAGCACGATTGACGCGCTCGAGATCGGCAACGAGCCCGAGCTCTACGGGTCGTTCAGCTGGTACCGCACGCCGAGCGGCCAGCACGTCACTGGCCGTCCCGCCGGCTACGGCTTCCCGGGCTTCGTCCGCGACTTCTCGAGCTTCGCACGCTCGCTGCCCGAGATAGCGCTCGCCGGCCCGAGCAGCGGTTCGTCCCCCTTCCTGGCCCAGCTGGGGACATTCCTGCGAGACGAGCCGCGGGTGCGCCTGGCCACCCTGCACGAGTATCCGCTCAAGCACTGCGTTCGCTCGACCGTCGTCACGATCGGCCAGCTGCTCTCCGATGCATCGTCGCACGGCCTCGCCGACACGGTGGCGCCGTTGGTCGCCGTCGCCCACTCACACCGGGTCCAGGCCCGGGTCGACGAGATGAACGCGGTCACCTGCGGCGGCACCAGCGGCGTCAGCGACACGTTCGCCTCGGCCCTGTGGGCGCTCGACACGCTGTTCGAGATGGCGCGGGTGGGCGTCGACGGAGTCAACATCCACACCGTCCCGAACACGATCAACGAGCTGCTCGGCCCGAGCTTCACGAAGGACGGCTGGGAGGTGCGCGTCCATCCGCAGTACTACGGCCTGATCATGTTCGCGCAGGCCGCACCTCCGGGATCAGAGCTGCTGCGGATCGCCGGGACGCCCGCGGTCGGCGTCAAGGTGTGGGCGACCCGCGCCCCGGACGGACACATACGAGTCGTGCTGATCAACAAGCACCTGCGGCGGGCCGAGGTGCTGCGCCTGCAAGTGCAATCGGCGAGCGGGCCGGCGAGTGTCGAGCAGCTTCGCGCGCCGAGCATCCAGTCCAAGACCGGCGTCACGCTCGGCGGCCAGAGCTTCGGTCCCCAGACCGCGACGGGCCTGCTCGCGGGGCGCCCGCAGGTCACCCTGCTCGCGCCGTCGGGGAACGCGTACGTCGTCCGCGTCCCGGGGGCCAGCGCGACGATGCTCACTCTGTCGGCGCAATAAGCCGCTGTGGGACTGGTAGTGTCCGCGATCGTGTCGAGGTGGCGCCTGGTGCTCGCTGTGCTGATGGCGACCGGGATGCTGATGGCGACCGGGATGCTGGCCGAGCCGGCGCTGACGCATGCCGCCGGCCGGACCGCGGCCCCGCCCCAGAACCCGTTTCTGGCGCCAGATCCGTTCTCGAACATCCACAACGACACGTGGATGTCAGACACCTACTCGATCGCCGGACCGACCGCCGGCGCGAGCGCCGCCTACGGCCAGTACAGCGCCGCGGTCTGCGGCAGCCTGACGTTCGACCGCGCGGGCCAGATCGTGTCCGTCTGCCCGTCCGCGGTGGCCCCGCCCCAGGCCCGCATCATCGACCCGACCACGCTGAAGGTGCTGGCCACCTATGACCTCCCGCAGGCGCCGAACCCGCCCGGCACTCCGCTGTACCAGAACTTCACCGGCGGCGGATATCTGTTCCTCGACCAGCACGACCGCATATGGACGACCACCAAGACCCGCCACCTGTTCGTACTCGCCGTCGGTCCGGGCGGCTTCTCGAAGGTGGCCGACTACGACCTCACCTCGGCCTTGAAGCCGGGCCAGGGATTGACCTCGGCGCTGCCCGATTTCAGCGGCAAGATCTGGTTCGTGTCCAAGCGCGGAGGCGTAGTCGGAGTGCTCGATCCGCGCACGCGGCGGATCCGCGTCACCCACGCTGACTCGGAGATCGAGAACTCGTTCGCGGTCGGCCGCGACGGCGTCTACATCGTCTCGGAGAAGTCGATGTACCGTTTCGACATCGGCCAGGGCGGACGGCCGATCGTGGTCTGGCGCTCGCGGTATCGCAATTCTCAGATCCACAAGCCGGGGCAGGTCGACGCCGGCTCGGGCACGACGCCGACGATCATGCCGGGCGGCTACGTGTCGATCACCGACAACGCCGACCCGATGGACGTCGTCGTGTACCGCACCGCGGCCGTCCTCGGTCACGGGCAGCGACGGGTCGTCTGCCAGGTTCCCGTGTTCCACAAGGGCTCAAGCGACACCGAGAACTCCCTGATCGGGAACGGGCGCACGATGATCGTCGAGAACAACTACGGCTACCGCGGCTTCTCCGGCCCGGACGCGAACGCGCTCACGGCTTCAGGCTTTGCCCGCGTCGATATCGATCGCAGCGGCCAAGGGTGCCACCGCGCGTGGCAGACGTTCAAGGCGGCGGCGCCTTCCGTCGTCCCCAAGCTGTCGACCAAGACCGGCCTGATCTACACCTACACGCGAGGCTCCGGCAGCCAGGTGCCGTGGAGCTGGACGGCGCTCTCGGTGAGGACCGGCAAGACCGTGTTCACGGTGCCCTCCGGAGACGGAGTCTCGTTCAACAACAACTATGCCGGGATCGCGCTCGGCCCCAACGGCAATGCGTATCTCGGCACGATCGGCGGCCTCGCGGAGCTACGGCGAAACTAGGTGCTGGTCAAAGAAGGTGAGGATCCGCCGCCAGGCATCCTCGGCGGACGGGTGGTGGTAGTGCAGTCCGATGAACCGCAGCACGGGGTTCAGCGGCGCGCCGGCGTTGAGCCGGTTCATAAAGCTGTGCCCCGCGTCCGGGTACTCCTTGACGTCGTGCTCGACGCCGAGCTCGGTCAGCGCACGCTCGAGGCGGTCGGCCCGGCCAGGCAGGCCCCGGTCCCGGCGCCCGTAGCTCGCGACGACGGGGCACGCCCCGGCGAGCCGCTGCACTGCATCCTCCGGGACCTCGCCGTAGTTCACCGCCGAGGCCGAGAACCGAAACCGCGGCGCGCTCAGCAGCGCGAACCCGCCGCCCATGCAAAAGCCGATGATGCCGATCTGACCGGTGCAGTCCTCACGTTCGGCGAGCCACCGCCGCGCCGCCTCGATGTCCTCGTAGGCCGGGCCCTGGCCCGACCTCGACGCCCGTAGGGTCGCGATCACGCAGCGGATCCCGCGCCCGGAGTAGAGATCGGGTGCGAACGCGAGGTAGCCGGCGGCGGCGAGCTTGTCGGCCTGCTCGCGAATGTCGTCGGTGAGCCCGACCGCGTCCTGGATCACCACGACGCCGGGCCACGGTCCCGAGCCCCGGCCTGCGCCCGCGGTGCCCTCCCGCGGCAGCGCCAGATAGGCCCCCAGCTCGCCGGATCCGGCCGCGTACGTCAGATCTGGCACGCGCGGAAGGTTAGTGGTTCCCGCCGTAAATAGGGTCGCACCGAGAGTGGTCACTGACGGGGTCTGGCAAGGACGCAGGACCGAAGGTGTGGCCCAGCCACATCGAGGGGCACCGCCGGCGAAGCC
>JBPCQU010000179.1:0-8280 GCA_050997795.1 Solirubrobacteraceae bacterium
AAGCAGTCGTCCGCGGCGACGTGCCGCGACGGGTGCTGGTGGGCGACGGTACGAGCCTGCCACGTCGCCCATCGCGCCGCGCTTACCTATGCAACGGGGCCGATCTGCAGATCGCGTCTGGCTTCCCCTTCAGCGGCAAGCAGCTACGCGGCAGCGGACGAGTCGGTCGCTGCCGGGTGGCTGGTTCGCGCCCAAAGCGGACGTCCTGTGTCAACCTCTGAGCGTCGGAGCGGATGTCGGCTTGCCGATAAGCGCTCCGCGCTCGGCCGCGCGGGCCGCCGTTGCCGTGACTGCAGCGCCGGCCATCCGCTGGGTCGCGATGAGGTCGGGCACAGGGCCCGACGGCGTCGGGATGGTGACTGTGATGTGGCGTTGCAGCGCCCTGTGCCGGGCGGGGTCATACGGCACGCGGTCTTGCCAGCAGCGCCACACGATCCGACACCACGCGCGCCCCACGGTACGTAGCGCGCGCGGGTGGTCGTGACCGCGAGCGCGGGCGGCGGCGTAGAGGTCTTGCGCCCAGGGGTGCCAGTGGCGGGTGCTGTCCGCGAGTGTTCCGAACGCGGACCGCAGCCGCTTGTTGCAGCCCCAGCGAAAGCACGCTGTCTTGCGTTTGCCCGACTCGACAGCGACGGCGGCCTGGCCGGCGTCGCCGGCGAGCGCGTCACGGGACGGGTAACGGGCGCGGCAGTCGCCGATCTCGCCCAGCAGCCCAGCGGCGGTAATCACGCTGTCGGGTCCTTTGAACAGCGACAGGAAGATCTCGCCGTCGGGATGCGCGCGGATCGTGATCGCGAGCTCCCGCTCGAGCTCTCGATCTGCGCGTTCACCGTCCGCAGCGTCGCGACCATGCTCAGCACCAGCTGACGACGAACGCTGAGCTCGAGCTCGCCGACGCACCCCTCCGGAGCGCGCCGAAGCTTGGCGAGCAGCTGCGCTGGCTTCTGCCGGCCGGAGTACCGCTCGCGCGCGAGAAACGCCTGCAACCGCGCCTCACCTAGCCCACGTGCATCGGCCGGGCTCGGGTAGCGCTCAAGGAACGCGAGCGAGATCCGGCTGGTCAAACTCGTGAACAGGCCGACCGGGCCGGGCCAGAACCGCTCAAGCTCCGCGCGCAGCTGATTACTCAACGCGGTCCTGGTCGCGACCAAGTCCTCCCGCGCGCGCGACAGCGCCCGCAGCGCCTTCGTCTGATCCGAATCGGGCTCGAGCACCCGGAAGCGGTGATTGTCGGTCCGCGCCAACTCGCACAGCACGAACGCGTCAAACCGATCGGACTTCCCGCCCGAGACACGAAACCGATCGCGGGTCGCCGCGACCTGGTTCGGGTGCAATGCCAGGACCCGCAACCCCGCATCGAGCAGCCGCTCGACCAACAGACCGTCCGGCCGCTCGATCGCGACCAGCTCAACCTTCAACCGCAGCAGCTGGCGGCACAACGCCCGCAGCCCCTTCTCGTCATGCGCGAACGTCCCAGCGGCCAACTCCTCGCCCGCGGCGTCCGCGACGAGCACATCGTGCTTCTCCGACGCCCAATCAACGCCAGCGTAATTACCCATCTGTCACTCACCTCTCAGTCAGGGACAACTCGACACCGCCCCGACCGAGGAGGTACCGTTGCGGGACCCCATAGACAGGCCCTCACAAAGGGGCTACGTCCTGTTGCCGCTCGCGGCACCTCACCACCGTCGGGACGGGCTGGTCCGCTTCAGGCCCTGCAGCGGGCAGGAAGCCAAGGCCCTCTCCCGGCGGCGGTCGAGGCAACAACAGGATGACCTATGGGAAGTCCCGAGGCCTGCCTGCGGCTGTCGTCAAGCTTCTGCTGTTTCGTAAACAGGGGGTCTCTCGGGTGCCGCGTCGGACTGTCCGGATTCCTCACGAGCGGGATAGTGCCTCGTCTGCCGCATCGCCCCGCGGAAGGAGGGGTCCGCTGATCGGCCGGCCACGCGCTGCAGGTTGTCCAGGGCGTGAGCCCGCGCCCGAGTCGTGGCGCTCTTCGATCTGATTGCGGAAGAGCCGCCGCTCGGCACGTGTCCTTCGTAAGCTCCGGTTGACGCCCTGCGCTCGGGTTTCGCAGCCTATCCAGCTGGCGCGAACGTAACCCGTAGTTCGTCGGGGCCGCGGTTGGCGGCGTTGCGATACCACCGGATCTCGGCGTCGGGATCGACGCGCATCCCCTCGAGTCGCTCGAACAGAACGCGCAGCGCGATCAGCGACTGCTCACGGGCCAGGCGCGCGCCCAGGCAGCCGTGCGGGCCGTGCCCGAAGCTGATCACGCCGCGCGGGTCACGCCGCACGTCGAAGAAATCAGGATCGGGAAACCGACTGGGGTCGCGGTTGGCCGCGGCGATCGAGAGCTGGACGATCGCACCGGCCGGGATGGCCACGCCCGCGACCTCGAGATCCTCCACCGCGATCCGTGGTATGAGCGTGACCGGCGGCTCGTAGCGCAGCGTCTCCTCTAGCGCCCGCGCCAGCAGCGACAGGTCGCGCCGAACCGCGGCCGCGTGCCCGGGGCGCGACAGCAGCAGCCAGACCGCATTCCCGATTGCGTTGCGCACCGGAAGATGGCCGGCGAGCAGGAGCATGATCGTGTTGGCCACGATCTCGTGGTCGGTCATGCCCGGCCGAGATCCACCGGCCGCGATCATCGCCCCCAGGAAGTCTTCGCGCGGCTCGCGACGACGCTTGGCCAGCAGCACGCGGAAGTACTCCGACATCTCGGCGACCGTCTGCATCATGCGATAGGTCGCCTCCTCGCTGATCGGGATCACGTTGAAGAAGTCGACGAAATCCAGCGACCACCCGATGAAGCGATCGCGATCCTCCGGATCGGCGCCGACGAAGTCAGCCAGCACATAGGCGGGCAGCAGCAGCGCGAAGTCGCATGAGATGTCGAGGCTTCCCTGGCCTAACCGACGCTCCACCAGCTCGCTCGCCGCCCGCTCGATCGGCTCGTTGAGCGATTCGATGATCGAGGCATTGAAGCCGGCGTGCAGCTGGCGGCGAAGCCGCGAATGCTCGGCGCCATCGTTCATCATCAGCCAGCTCTCGAACCACGGCACGAGCTTCTCCACGTCGGGGCGGACCGGAACCGGCACGGCGCCGACGAGCCCCTTCACACGATCGGCGCTCAACCGCCGATCGGCGAACAGGGCCCGAACGTCGTCGTAGCGGAACACGAACCATTGGTCGAGTGACTCGCGGTGGTAGACCGGCCGGTGCTCGCGCAGCCACGCCAGATCGGCAAAGGGATCGTCGAGCTTGCGCGGATCCTCGAGGAAGAACGACTCGAGGACGTCGATCATCGGCGAAATCTTATCGTCATCGGCGTTGCCGCCGGGCCGAGTCATCGTAAAGCCGCTCCGTGGGCCGCACGTCGAGGGGCTCGACCCGCGCGACCAACTCGAGCAGCTCTCGTTCGGTGACCAGCCGCAAACTTTCCTCCCCGGCCTCGCCGGCGATCACGACGCCGCGAAGTCGTCTCGCCCCAGCGCGTCGAGCACCCGCGCGAGCTTCTCCTCGTGGCCGACCAGGGCCAGGGCGATGGGCTGGCGAGGGCATCCGTGTGGCTTCCGGGGATTCTCGCGCGCCGAAGTACGTGTTTCAGTAGGGCCGTACCGACCGCTCCTGTGTCGTGGGCGCACCTGCGCGCACGGCTCGGACGAGCCGCTACGTCAGATAGATTGTGGTGGCGCATGACTGAGCCACGGGGCCGCGTCACGACGGCGGACGAAGCAGATCGGCTCGTTCCCGGGACGCTCACGGCGCTGCTGGCGATGGGATTGGCGGTGTTTGCCATCGCCATCGACTCCACTGCGCTGAGCGTCGCGCTGCCGCGGATAGAGAGTGACTTCAAGGTCGACGTGTCGGTCGTGCAGTGGGTGATCAATGCCTATGGCCTGGTGTTCGGAGTACTGATCGTCGCTGGTGGGCGCCTGGCGGACATGTTCGGGCGGCGGCGGATGTTCATGCTGGGGGCGGCGCTGTTCGCCGCATTCTCGCTCCTGGGGGGCGTGGCGCCTAGCGCCGGGTGGCTGATCGCGGCGCGAGCGCTGATGGGGGTCGGCGCGGCGCTCATGTGGCCGGCCACGCTCGGCATGACCTTCACCCTGCTGCCCGCATCAAAGGCCGGCCTGGCCGGAGGTCTCGTCCTCGGAGTGGCGGGTATCGGCAATGCGCTTGGGCCGATGATCGGCGGCGCGCTGACCGACGCGGCTAGTTGGCGTTGGGTGCTGTTCCTGAACCTGCCGATCGCACTGATCGCGTGCGCGGTCACCTGGACTAAGGTTCACCAGCCCCACGACCGTACCGTCCGCGAACGGATCGACTACGCCGGGATCGCCACCCTGTGTGCCGGATCGTTCGCGCTGCTGGTAGCGCTTGACCAGGCCACCAACCTGGGCTTCGGCGACGGGCGCGTGATCGTGCTGATCGTCGCCTCCGTGGTCCTCCTGGGGAGCTTTCCTTTGATTGAGCTGCGGATGCGCGGGCATGCCCTGATCCCACCAGACGTGGCCCGCAACCAGCAGTTCGCGGCTGCGTGCGTGGCGATCTCCCTGCTGGCCGCGGGCTTCTTTGCCTCGCTGCTGTACCTCCCGCAGTTCATGCAGAAGCTGCTCGGCTACTCACCGCTGGGGGCGGGCGTAGGACTGCTGCCGATGATGCTCGTCTACGGCAGCGTCTCATTCCTCGCGGGAACGCTGTACGGCCCTCTGGGGGCCAAGTTGATCACCTCCGCGGGCGCGGCGGGGATGGCGATCGGCCTGTTGCTGCTCTCGCTGGTGACCTCGGGCTCCGGTTACGGCGCGATCATCGCCGGAATGGTCGTGTTCGGCGCGGGGCTGGGGCTGTTCATCTCCTCGGTCACAACTGCGGCGATCACCACGGTGGATCCGTCTCGTGCCAGCCTGGCCGGCGGACTGCTGCACATGCTGCAACTGACGGGAGGTTCGATCGGGTTGGGCCTGAGCACGGCGATCTTCACCTCCGCCTTTCACACCACCGCCCACAACGCCAGGCTGGCCGGCACTCTCACCGCGCCCCAGGAGCACGCGGTCAACGGGATCCTCGCCGGCACCGCCTCCACCCAGCAGCTCGCGCAGCGCTTCCCCCGCGTCGCCGACGCGCTGGATCGTCTCTCCCGCGAAGCGTTCGCCAGCGGCATGCACGCCAGCTTCCGGGTGACGGCCGCACTGGCCGCGGTGGGGTTTCTCGTTGCCGTCGGCTTCATCGGCGGGCGGATCCGCAGACGCCGCGAGCCCGCGACCCCCGAGATGGCGACCGACGCCCGACTCGGCTGACCCCGGGCAACGGTCCTCGAGGCGCCGGTATGGCGTCGCGGGCTCTGGATCAGCCGGGGGCGGTGTCGATGCAGCCGGCCTGACCGAACGGCGAGGAGTTGCGGAGGAAGAATCAGGGGCTTGTAGAGACCCAGGCCGTTTTGGGTTGGGCGACGCGAACTGCGGGTCGGTGAGCCTCGTCGGCGGGACCTGTCGAAGATCTCTAGGTCGCCCGCGTTACCGCGGCCGAGGGCAAGCACCCGCGGCGGGAGGAAGACCTGGCCGTTTGCCGGCTCGGCGAAGTTCCTGGTGTAGCCGTGGGGTTGAGCTCCCGTAGGTCACCAAGGTTGAAGTGGTCGGGTTCGGGTTGCCAAGCGGCTCGAGCGGAAACGCTTCTAGGCCAAGGGCAGCAGCTGCTCGCTGAGCCAGCTCTGCCGCCTCACCATCCGATGCCTGCGACCGCCCGCGCGGTGCCCGAGCCGGGCGTCGGGTGCCAGCGCTCTTTGAGCGCGGGTTTCACCACGCGGATGACGCACCGACCGAGAGGATCGGGCTGGGGTTGTAGCCGTGAACGTTGGTCCAATTACAGAAAAATGGCTTGGCCATCGGAGGCGGCTTCACTGGTGCCTGCCCCCACGGGTTATACGGACTCTTGGTAACGACGCAGCCATACTGGTTCGGCGAGAGCAGAGCATCTTCGAAGTACGCGTGGAGCCATAATCCAGTCCAGACGCCGTTCGGCCTTTGCACCTGGTAGTCGATATTAAAAAATGGTACCGCGTCGGAGATATGCCAGGGATCAGTGCCGGTGACGACACGAGCCATCGGCACAACCTCGTCATATGCGCCCAGAAAAGGCGTCTCATCATTATTAGAAGCTGGGTCGTCGGCACTCCAGAGCCGCAGGAGCGTGGGCGTCTTAACCACCGTAGTGCCGGTGACGTCTAGGTCGTAAGAGCCACCCAACAACCTGGGACCCATGAAGGTGCGAGTGGCCGTCACCCGAATGCCGCGCCGGTTCCGGATCGAAGCGACCAGCGTATTCTTTCCGCTCGATAGCCTTACCCTAGTCAGCGACCCACTCCAGATAAAGCCTCCGCGCGCACGATAAATGCGGACCTGCCGGCGGTTGATAGGGATGTCTTTGCGGTTGAGCGCAAAACCCAAGCTGGCGACGTTACCCGTCCACAGGCGCAGCGTCACCCGCACTCTCGTCGTCGTCTTGACCAGTTTTCCTGCCCCCGGAGCCAGGATTAAGATCGCCGGCCCGCGATAACCGCGCGCCCGCGAGCTCGTCGCTAGCGACAAGCCGGCCCGGGTGGTCGCGCTCACTCTGAGCTGAGGCGAGCTCGACCGCGCGGCACCAGCAGCCCGCGGGGCACTCGCCAGCGACCACTGGACGCTCAACGCCATCGCGCAAACCCAGACCAACAGCCAAACTCGAACACGCGAAATCATCGATCTCCCCTCGCTCCGCGCCTGACAGGCGCACCCGTTTCAGCAGGCCCGACGATCAAGGTCCTGACCGCGCAACTCTAACACGCCTGTTTGCTCCTTCGAGGCTTCATGCTGCAGAACGCGAGGATCGATGGCGACTATCTTGGCCATCTCGGTTGGCACTCCCTCGTGACGACCGCATTTCGCCACCATCTGAATCTGACGCCAAGAGTCGCTCAAACCCCACGTCAGTGCCCGCGTCCTGACGACGCTGGCGTCGGTGTACGCCAGTCGGACATGCCAGTCCGCAGCTTGCCCCGCTCGACGAGCGCGGATGCGCGTGAGCGAGCACTTTCGCTCACGAGCGGCCTTCACGTGATCGATTCGCGAACCCGGCGACCCGCGTGTAGGTCGTTGAGGCGAATCCCGGATTGCTTGGGTGCGGAGGCCTCGAACCATCGCGTCCCACGTCCCGGCTTCTCTGCGGGAACGATCTCGAGAGTCTCATCTCATGAGTCTCGCTACTGCATTGTCGCCGAGGCGGGTCTGCGGCTCGCGCTTCCGCTTCAGGCTCCAACCGGTCAGAAGCAGAAGCCTGATCTACGCCGCAACCGATTGATTCTGCAGCCGGAGGTTCGCTACAGCGGTCATCTCAGCGAACTGCTCCGTGACTGCCGCGATTAGCCCGGAGCGAACGGAAGCCAAACCACCGCTCGGCGGGGCCGGCCGAGCCTCAAAAAGCGGATGCGATCGAGCGACTCGGTGAGCGCCCGCATCGCCAAGCGCGCGTGCTCCTCGTCTTCCTCCGCTCGGTCCGCTCACGCGGACTGAGCGGAGGCCCCTCAGCCGAGGGGCTCCAGGACCTCTTTGGTCAGCGCGGGTACGTCTCGTGAACCGGGAACTCCTTGACGTCCGGCGCGCCTTGCAACGCGGCGCCGGCTGCGGCAACCGACTCCTGGATCCGGGGACTGAAAGCGTCGAAGTCCTCGCGGGACTCCCAGAAGTCGATGACCCCCCGCCCTCGTCGATCGGTCCGGAGGAATGGAACAGCAGCCCTTTCGGTGGATTGCCGACTGGATCCACGTGCTTGTTGACCTCGTCGAACTGGTCTTGGGACAGGCCCAGCAGCTTGATACGGATACCAACTGTCATTTGCTACCCCTCTCTCGGTTGATCCTGCGATCCTAACCGCGGCGTCCGGCGCATGGGTGAGCTTTATGTCAGCGGTGCTGCTGGCGCTCTGAACGCAAGCTCGTCTCTCTCGGAGGATCCGCACAGTGTCGGTTCGGGACGGCTGGCGCTGTCACCTGTGAGAAGCGAGAATCCCGGGGTCCGGATTGACGCTGGCGAGGCGTGGTGCGTTGATTAGGCGGGTCGGACGGGCGTCAGGCCGTGCCGGCGCATGATCTCGCCGAGGACGGCCGGGTTTGGCGGGCCGTCACCGAACGACTCGAACGCTGCCGCGATCTCCTCGAAGTATGGCCGGCCGAAGATGCCGGGAGCGGCGACTGCGATGAAGCGGACGTCGTCGGCTCCGTCGTTACGGAACGAATGGACCTGG